>JBGTIB010000268.1:0-2580 GCA_041745875.1 Flavobacteriales bacterium
TCCGATTCCATGGATGGGGATGTGACCGGGCATCAGGGGCAGAAAGATCTCTGGCTGTTGAAGTTGGGGGCGAATGGTGTCATCGAATGGGAGCATTGCTATGGTGGAACGGGGCTCGAGATCTCGACCAGTAGCGATGCCATCGAAGTCATAGGGGGCGGCTACCTGGCTGCGGTGAGCACGGGATCCATCGATGGCGATGTGAGTTGCAATGATCCGAATGGCGCATGGGTTGTGCGGGTCGGTCCAACAGGGGACATTCTTTGGGAGAACTGCCTATCGGTGGGTACGTCAGGGAATTTCGATGGTCTGACCCCAGTGCCGGAAGGTGGATGGATGATATGTGGAACTACGCACGGGACGGACGATGACCTGGGATGTGGCCAAGGTTTGACAGATCTGTGGCTCACTAAGTTGGACCCAGAAGGGAACATCCTTTGGAGCCGCTGTTATGGGGGAAGCGATCACGATGGGGGTGCCAGCATTTCCACAACAGTGGACGGCAATTACATTGTGGCCGGAGGGACCCACTCGAACGATGGGGATCTGGCGGGAGGTGTCAATCCTTACCATTCGCTTCCTTCCCTGAATAAGACCGGATGGCTCATCAAACTGGATCCACAGGGTGATCCGATCTGGCAGCGTTGCTATGGAGGAAATGATTTCGATGCTCTTGTGAAAGTGGCCGAATCTCCTGGCGGCGGTTACTGGAGCATTGGCTATACCTACTCAAATGATGGTGATGTTAGCGGGAACCATGGTGGCCGTGATGGCTGGGTGCTGCGGATCGACATGGACGGAAACCTCCTTGGGCAGCGTTGTTTGGGAGGTTCGGCTTGGGATCAATTGAACGACCTGCATGTACTACCCAACGGCAATTGTGTTGTGATCGGTTACACCAGTTCGACGGACGGCGATGTAACCGACCCCCTCGGCGCGAACGATGTCTGGGTGCTGTTGCTGGACCCCGATCTCAACATTCTGTGGCAACGTTGTTACGGTGGCTCAGAGCAAGACTTCGGCAATGGGGTCTATTCAACTGCGGATGGTGGCGCAATATTTACCGGCTCCAGTCGATCGACGGATGGCGATCTTACCGGCAACAACGGGGTCACGGACCTCTGGGTGGTGAAGCTGGCACCATGGGATGATGTGGGTGTGCACGAACAAAGCGGCCCGGGCCGGTTCCAACTCTTCCCAAGCCCGGCGCAGGATCGGCTCCACATTCAATTGGATGCTGTCACCGGCCTGGACCGGACCTGGGCGATCCGCGATGTATTGGGACGCGTGATGCGCTCCGCGACGCTCATTGAGGACCGGTTCACTGTGAATGTCGCAAGCTTTGCCCCGGGCACTTACCTGTTCACCCTGCATGGTCCGGGCGGGTCCACTTCGCGCCGCTTCGTGGTGGAAGGAGGCGCACCGTAGCGCTGGGTTCGCCGAATGCCTTGGCGCGGGTCGGCACATGGCACGATCATGATACCTTTGCACCGGGGCAAGTCCCGTACGACCAGCTCCCGCTGAATCCCCCAGGTCCGGAAGGAAGCAAGGGCAGGCGGTCGTAGCGGTGCGATGCGGGTCGCTTGCCCCACTTTTTTGCCCCCCACCGATCTTCGTGCGAGACCCAAGGCCCAGCAGCCCCCATGGCCGCGTGCGGGCCCACGCATACCTTGGCGCCCATGTCCGACTATGTCAAGGTGGTGCTCGTTACCGGCGGGTCCAGTGGATTGGGCCAGGCCATCTGTTCGCGCCTCGCGGCTCTTGGGCATACGGTGTACGGCACCAGCCGCAAGACCAACACCGATGCGCAGGGCTACCGCATGGTGGCCATGGACGTGACCGACGAGGCCAGCGTGGCCAAGGCAGTGGGCCAAGTGCTGGACCGCGAAGGCCGCATCGATGTGCTGATCAACAACGCGGGGCTCGGCATCCAGGGTCCGGCAGAGGATATTCCGGTAGAACTCGCCCAGCGCCTGTTCGATACCAATGTCTTCGGTCCGCACCGCATGTGCCGCGCCGTGCTGCCACATATGCGTACCGCGAAGAAGGGTCTGATCATCAACATCAGCAGCGTGGCGGCCAACTTCGGACTGCCCTACCGCGCCTTCTACAGCGCCAGCAAGGCCGCATTGGACCGCTATGCCGAAGCCCTCAGCACCGAGGTGGAGCGCTTCGGCATCACCGTGGTCACCGTGCAACCGGGGGAGTTCAACACCAACATCAAGAACAGCCGGCTCACCCCCGATCACATCTCCGACGCGCACCGCCCCGGCTACGATCGGGCCATGGAGATCCTGGGGGGCAGCATGCACTACAGCCGCGACCCCGACGAGTTGGCGCGGGTGGTGGCACGCATCATCGCCTCGCCACGACCCAAGGTCACGTACATCGTGGCCGAAGGCGTGCAGAAGCTGAGCGTGCAGTTGCGCAAGCTCCTGCCCGGCCGCATGTTCATGCGCATGGTGCGGAAACACTACGAATGAGGCGATGATGACCTACGATTCGCGGAACTGGTTCAAGGCGCTTGAACTGCACCGCTCGGACACTTTCCGCAAGCTGTTCCCGGCCCTGATCCTTGTC
>JBGTIB010000269.1:0-1579 GCA_041745875.1 Flavobacteriales bacterium
TTTGCCGAGGTGCTGCGCGCGATATGGCCCGAGCCCTTCGCCAGCCGGGCGATCGATCATTTCCGGCATACGCTCGAGACGGGCGAACCTTATGCGGAGAAGGAACTGACCGAACAACGGCAGGACATCGATACACTGGAGACCTACGACTGGCGGATCGAGCGCATCACACTGCCCGATGGGCAGTACGGTGTGGTCTGCTACTTCTACGATGTCAGCGAGCAGAATAAGGCCCGGGTCTTGTTGCAGGAGGCGGACCGTCGGAAGAGCGAGTTCCTCGCCACCCTTGCGCATGAGCTGCGCAATCCCCTGGCCCCCTTGCGCAATGGCTTGGAGCTGCTGGCACTTTCGCAAGGCGATATGGCCATCTGGGACCAGACCCGCGCCATGATGAAGCGGCAGCTGGACCAGATGGTGCGGCTGATCGATGAATTGCTCGACCTGAGCCGGATCACACGTGGCTCCGTGGACCTGCAATTGGTGCGGGTGGATCTGCGGGCCGTTCTCGACCAATCCGTGGAGACCAGCCGACACTTGATAGAACGGCAGGGCCACGTCCTATCGGTGGACCTTCCCAACGAGCCTTTGATCGTGGACGGCGACAGCATGCGACTGGCGCAGATCTGCAACAACCTGCTGAACAATGCGGCGAAATACACCGACCGCGGTGGAACGATCACTGTCAAAGCTTCATCCGATGCGCACCAAGCCACCATCAGCGTGGCTGACACCGGCATCGGTATCGCCGCTGAGGATCAGAACCGTGTGTTCGACATGTTCGCCCAGGTGGCACACGAGCACGACCGTTCGCAGGGCGGTCTTGGCATCGGCCTGAACATCGTGAAACATCTGGTGGAGCAACACGGTGGTCGCATCGCGGTCCGTTCCGATGGGCCCGGTAGGGGTAGCTGCTTCACGGTGCACATTCCCCTTGCCCCTTTGTTCAACCCACAACCCCTCGCACCAGCCTATGTGCCTCAAGCACCCGACTCGGTACGCAGGCGCATCCTCGTAGTGGATGATAATGTGGATGCCGCTGCCATGATGGCGATGCTTCTGGGCAAGTGGGGACAGGAGATCGAGGTGGCCTACGATGGACAACAGGCGCTCAAGGCTGGGGAGTCCTTCAAGCCTGACCTTGTGCTGATGGATATCGGTATGCCTGTGATGGACGGCTTGGTGGCTAGCGAGCACATGCGCCGGACCGAATGGGGAACGGCGGCTACCATTGTTGCCCTCACCGGTTGGGGGCAGGCGGAGGACAAGGAGCTTTCAACCAAGGCTGGGTTCGACCATCACCTGGTGAAGCCTGTTGAAAGCGATGCCCTTCGTGCCATACTTGAGAGGGCGAAGGCCCCCGACAGCTGATCGAGGCACTATGGTGCCGGTCGCGGGCTCGTGTGTTCGGTGAATCTTCCAGGTTATTCTACGCCACCTACCACCTTCATCCAGGCATCTGTTGTGCGCAGGAGATATACTCCCGGCTTGGGCATGGGTACGAACTGTGCGTCCGTGTTGGCCGTGGTGCTGAAGAGCAGCCGACCCTGCGCGTCAAAAAGCCAAAGCACACCCAGGGAGG
>JBGTIB010000270.1:0-54134 GCA_041745875.1 Flavobacteriales bacterium
CGCGCTTCACGGCCAGATCGTGATCAACGAAGTGGATTATGATCAGGTCGGTACCGACAATGCCGAGTTCCTGGAGCTGAAGAACATCGGCACCACGGATTTTCCCATGCAGTACGTGCGGGTGGACATGGTGAACGGTGCTGGCGGAGGTGCCGTGGTGTACCGCACCATCGAGAACCCTGCATGGCCACCACTGGCACCGGGGGCTTATTTCGTGATCTGCGCCAACGATGCGATCACCGTGAATTGTGATCACCTGGCAACGCCAGCCACCAACCTGATCCAGAACGGCTCACCCGATGCCATCGCCTTGATATTGACCACCTCCGGGGAGATCCTGGATGTGCTGAGCTACGGAGGCTCGGTACCGGGTTATGTGGAAGGTACGGGCACGACCGTTGAAGACAGCAACGTGCAGAATGGGATCAGCCTGTGCCGTTTCCCGGACGGTGTGGATACCGATGATAACAGCGTGGACTTCGTGCTCGGCTGCTCCACACCCGGTGCGACCAACATCGTGGATACGCTGAACTGTGCCATCACGACCGCCGTGTCCTCTGCCATCGCGGGATCCTTTTTTACGGTAATGCCTTCCCTGGATGGTGAACAACTACAACTGTATTTCGAAGCATTAGGATCGGCTACCGTCCATTTCGCTGTTTACACCGTGGATGGCAGAATACTGGCAGAGCGCGACATGTTCGCAAGCAATGTCGCCACATGGTCCTTCCCGGTGCATGATCTCAGTGGACAAGTGCTGATCGTTCGCGCTACTTCGGAGGCTGGTAGCTCGGTGCGAAAGGTCTTCGTTCCGTGAGCGCACATTCATATGGCCAGGGCCGCAGCGCGGCGCTATGTTGAGCGTCGGATGTGGACCCACGCGACAAACTTGGGGTCCAGTGGATCCTATGGTTCATTTCGGAACGCGGTCGGGATGCCGCTGCGGTCGAGCATTTGCACCTGCGTTCTGGGATACACGGACACGATCCTGCCCGCGTGTTCCTTCCTGTTCATTTCCACCGTGAGGAGGCGAACGAGTTCGGACTTCCACTTGCGGCGTTCGCGTGCCGGGATCAAGTAGCGGATGGCCACATCGGTCCCGGAGTCCTGCATGGTGAGGAAGATCTGGGGCATTGCCGACACATGTTGCTCCAGCTTCGCCCTGCGCAAGATCCGCTCGTACGCTGCCGCGGGTTCCTTCATCTGGTCCTCCAGCAATTCGTGGGCGATCTTCGAGATCACCTTGATGGAGTAGTCGATGTCGGATTCATTGGCGACCTGCACCGCAAGTTCATCCCATACATAAGGATAGTCGGCCGTGAGGTTCACCACGATGCCATTGAGGATCTCGCTGTTGGGGAATGTCACAAGTCGGCCGGTGGGTTGTTCCGCTTTGACGAAGCCGCCGGAGAAGGGGTCGCCGATCTCCCAGAGCGTGGTGTTGATGAAGTCGATCTTGTATACATCGCCGAACACTTCGCCCACCACGATGCGGTCGCCCACACGGTAGTAGCCTTTGAATTTGTTCAGGAGCCAGCCGGTGCCGCTTTCGATGGGTGATTGCAGTGCCCAGGATAGCGCAAGACCCACCAGGCCCAGGGAGCCGATCAAAGCCCGGACATCGCCGACGATGATGCTGAGCACCAATCCGGCCCCGATGAGCCAGAGCACGATGGCCACCAACGTGGTGATCGCCTCGGTCCGCTCCCAATGGCCGAGCACTTTGTTGATCAGGGCGTTCACGCCTTTCACCAGCAGCCAGATCAACACCAATATCACGGCGGCGATCATGAACCTGGGCAGCAGCCGCATGAAACCGCGGTACATATCCTGCATGGCCGCCCATGCATCACCGGCGGTCTCCGAGAGATCGGCATCCGCTGTATCCTCCTGTTCCTCTTCGGCGATGAGTTCCTCCAGGTCGAACTCCTCGATCACCGCCACGGTATCCGGTCTGCCATTGGTGGTATCGGGCTGGGCCCCGAACGCATCGACCATCAACAGGAGAAATCCGGTGAACACCACGGCCAGTATCGTTGCCTGGCGGAAGTTGCGCAGGCTGCTGCGGGCACCGGAGGTCGGATCCTTCAAGCTGCGGCGACGGGCTTTTTTTCGGGAAGCGGTGCGGCGGCCGGTGGTGGCCTTTCCACGTTTTCGTGCGGCCTTACGGTCGCTACCGCCGGTGTCCCGGTCAGCTGTTCGCTGTTGCTTATTCCTGCGTGTTGCGGCCATATGCGAAGGAGACCTCCGTGGCCGCCGTGCCTCTAAGTTAGGGAGGTGGGCAGGGGAGGGCATTCACCACCTGCTCACCGCCGCCGCGGCGCGCTGCATGAAGCTCAGCGTGAGGTGGTAGTGTGCGTACTTCAGCCGGAGCCCTTGCGGGTTCTCCTCCTGCAAACGATCGCTGATGCGTTGGGTGATCTCCGTCCCGGCCAGGGGCGACTCGAATTTGAACCGTGGCCGGACGCCGGGCAACGCCATGCTGTGAATGTAGCAGGGGCCCGCAATTGCACCAAAGTGGATCGAACACCTGCACGCCTCTACCTGCGCCGGGTCTTCCGTCTTCGGAGACCCTGCGCTCGAAGCGTTCACAACGCCCTCACCGCTGGTCCTCCGTGAAATGACCACCGTGCTTACCCCGCCCGAATTTCTGCTGGTTGAAGTCCGCTGATGTCCCGCGCGGGATCGACAGGCTTCTCCAGCCGGTGCCTTTTTGCATGCGGCCCAACAGCACGATCTGGCCCACGTGATAGGCGTAGTGGCAGAGTTGCCTGTTGACGGCGTCGACGATGGTGTGGGCCTGAGCACGGATATACACGGTGGTATCGAAGTTCCCGGCATGCAACGTATCAAGCGCATCGAACACGCACTGCCAGCCTTCTTCCCAGCGAGCGATCATTGTGGCACGGTCGGCGATGACCTCCTCGAACTCCGTGTCGCGCTGGCGCCATTCCTTCTCGCCGTCGGTGGTGAGGAAGTCCGTCCACCGCGAGCGCATGTTGCCCCGGAGGTGCTGCACGATGATGGCGATGGAATTGGCCTCCGGATCGGACCGCCAGAGCAATTGTGGATCCTCCAGTTGTTCAAAGGTCCTTTCGCCGAGCTTCTTGTAGTAGGCGAACTGTTGCCTTGCGCTGGCGAGGTAGGTGGTCGCGTGGTCCATGGAGGGCGTTTTGGGCCGGGCAAGTTAGCAGGGTGAAGTGCACTGGAGGGGTGAGTGCCTCGTACTGATGGTTGCATGTGATATTGATCGGTCGTGGCCGCGATCGACTTTGCCGCGCTTCAGGCCCTCGCTCAGCGAAATATCTTTGGCCTTGGAATATTTTGCCATGTCCCATCAACGAACAAGTCCCCATGAGATCACGCATTTCGATCATGCTATTGTTGCTTTTGTCCTCGGGCTACCTGCAGGCCCAGAACACGGTGGTGGTCCGCTTCGTCGAGTCCATGGCGAAGAAACTCTCGTTTATCCAGGTGGTTTATGATGATGGCAGGAGTGAGAACATCGAATTGCAGAGTTGGGGTGGTGCCATGAGCACCCCAGGGTCCGCCTCGACCTCGATGAAGGAGAACCAGGTGGTCCTGGTAAAGACAATGAGCAAACTCGAGGGTGAAGGTTATTTCCTCTCACACATGTCGAGCAGTGGCGGTGATGGCATCATGAGCACGCTCATGATCTTCAAGCGTGAAGGTGATAGATGATCTCTGCCCATCAACTACTTAGCGGTCCCTTGGTGCGATCGGTCCGATCCACCAAGTGACTGAGGAATTAGTTGTCAGTGTTCATGTCCCCGAGGAAAGGGTGAACACAGGCCGGTCCTTCTTTGAATGCTGGGTCAACGACGGAGATGCTCATATTGTGTGGGCAGGCATTTGGTACCCGTTGGAGGTCCGATGAACAACCTGGGGATCACGCGGACCGCATATGCGAGGAATGAAATGGATCCGACGGAGCGAAGGTGCAAGCCTTCATGTGATCCAGTTCTTACGCCATTCCTTAGTTTTCCGCCCATGCGGAGGACCATTACTGCCGTGATCACTGGATGGACATTGCTCTCCGGGAGTGCTGCAAATGCGCAAGGGGGCATCCGCTTCATCATTTGGAACTTCGAGCCGGTCATTGTCGGGGAGCGTGTCTCCCACTACGGTCTGGGATACGATCATGACCTGAACGACCGCCTTTCACTGGGCGTCGATCTGCGCTATTCGGCGGGCAGTGAGAGCGTGGTGATGAACTACCGGAGCGCTTTCCATTTCTCCTCGAACGATCGCACATCCTTCTACATGGGTCCCACGGTGGGGCTGCGCAGTTTCTGGGACGATGGCATCGGGCCCCAGGTCCCCGTCGGTTTCCGCATTGGCCTGCGGGGCAGCCTGGAGCAATTCTATGCCGACATTTTCATGGGGGCCCACTACAACGCTGGGGCCTCCGGCAAGGTCGTCAGGCGCGGTTATGGCCCCGAGGACTTGCATGCCGGTAGTTTTTCCGTTGGCCTTGCCCTGGGCTGGGGGTGGGCCGGAAAGAGGACATGGTAGGTATGCCCGGTATCAACAAAGCACACCCTCCCATCGCTAGTGCCTGCAAGAAACTCACAGGTCGAACACGGCCGCCACGAACAAGGGGGGCTGGTACACGGTGTTGAAGTGGCGCGTGCGGCTGGTCTCGTCCTCAACCGGTGGCTGTTCTTCGGTCAATGGTGTTCGCACCTCGCTTACGTTGCTCTCGCCCCATGCCAGGGCAACGCTCATCTCGGTAAGGATGCTGAAGCGGGGGGTGACGCGGAAGCGGACGCCGAACAGGGGCGCCAGGCCCAATTCCTCCGTGCGCATGTCGCGGGCGTTGCGGTAGCCCGCATTCGAGAAGGTGAAGCCGTTGTTGTCACGCGCCCAATGTGCACGGATGTCGAGACCTTGGAACACCTGCCATCGGGGCCCCACCTGTTGGAAGATCTCGGCGCCCACCCGCAGGTCGAGCGAGGAGCGCATGCGCTTGTAGATCTCATCCGGTAAGGAACCGAACCACGATGCCGGGTATTCGCTTTCTGAGAACGAACCGCCTGCGCCGAAACGTAGGTTGAAGCACCGGGTCTTGTAACGATAGCTGAACAGGTAGGGCGAGGTCGGGAAGAGGAATGCGGCATCGGCATCCTGTCGAGTGAAGAACTGCCGGAGGAAAAGCGTGGCGTCCACGCCCACTTCATGCCTGTGTATCGGAGCCGTTTCATCCGTCTGAGCGAACGCTGCGGTCATGGCGAGCAACGGTAGCAGAACGATCGTCTTGATCATGGCCGGGATGGGTTGGTTGTGGAACCAAGGTAATGCGCCATGGGGACTTCCTGAAGCTGGGCTCAACCTTTACCTACGGAGCGTTTGGCCTGGTTCATCGTTCCAGCCCGCACACTCAGATCGCAGATCACTGATGGAGGGGGCGGAACGGATCCTTTGATCGAACACCTGTGCGGACCCGTGGATAAACACCGGGAATGCGGCGTTGAACCCCACCGTTTCTTATTCCTTGCTTTCCAACTGGAAGTTGATGGGCAACACCATCTCAACTTCCACCGCTTTGCCATGGGCCATGCCCGGCTTCCACTTCGGCATGGAACCCACCACACGCAGCGCTTCGGCGTCGAGTGCTTCATGCACCCCCCGCTTCACGCTCGTCTTGCCAACGGTCCCATCAGCGTCAACAATGAAGCCGACATATACGGTACCCTCAACGCCCTCCTCCTTCGCGGCCGCCGGGTACTTGATGTTCTCGCCGAGGAATTTCATCAGTGCTTCCGTGCCACCGGGGAATTCCGGTTGCTGGTCCACATGCGCCACTGACGCTTTGTCCGTCGCGTTCATCCGTACGGGAACGGCCTGCCAACTCACCAGGAGCGTGGTGAGCAGGAGAACAGGCATGGCCAGCAGCAGTTTGGGGCGGGCGTTGCGGGGAGAACGGGTGTTGTACAACATGGCTATCCGGGTTTTAAGGTTGGATGAACTGAAAAGGTGCAACAACGTATGCTGTTCGGTACCCATGGCCTGGGCGAGCAACAGACGATCGTAATGCTCGTGATGATCCTTCGCCACGGCATCCGCTGCATGCTCGTGGACGAGACGTAGCTCGCGCAAAGCCACGCGCCAAAGAGGGTTGGTCCACCAGAGTGCGGCGAACACTTCGAACAGGATCACATCGAGGCTATGGAGTTGCCTGGCATGCAACAATTCGTGCCTGCGCATGGCATCGGCATCCTGGCCGTGCACCTGCATCGGTAAGCGCACCGAGCCAAAGAAGGAGCAGGCATCCTGCACCGGGCTCCGCATGCTCCGGATCGCGGCATAGCTACGGAGCAACAGGCGCATCAGAAGGATCAGCGAAACGGCCACATGGGCAGTGACGAGATACATGATCAGGGAGCCTTGAACATTTCCCGGGGCGCCACCATGGAGTTCGAACGTTGGCAGCGCCACGGAGAATGTACCGACCCCTGTACTGCTCGCTGGGAGCACGGGCAGCAAGAGGGACAGGATGGCGGCGAGCAGGATCCAGGCACGGCGTGCCGCGAACCAGGTCTCGCGGCGCAGTGCGAACCAGTATCCGGCCAGAAGCATGGCAAAGGCCAGATTCACCTTGAGGACATAGGGGATCCAGTCCATGTCATTCGGTTTTTTTGTTCTTGATCATTTTCAGGATGGAGTCCAGCTCCGTGGCGTCAAGTTTCTCACGCGCGATGAAGAAGGAGAGGAGCGCTTGTGGTGAGCCACCGAAGTAGTCGCGCATCAATTGCTTGATGCTGCGCGCGCTGTAGGCCTCCTTGGTCACTATGGCATGGTAGCGGTGACTGCGTCCGAAGGCCTCATGTCCCACGAAGCGTTTCTCTTCCAGGATGCGCACGATGGTACTTACCGTGGTATAGGCCGGTTTCGGCTTTGGCATGGCCACCACCAGCTCTTTCACGAAGGAGGGCCCCAGTTTCCACAGCGCCTGCATCACCTGCTCTTCGGCCTTCGTCAATCGTTCCATGATGCAAGTATAACTATAAATATAGTTCAATAACTAATGATCTAGTGGGAATGGTTGGGAAATGGCAGGAAGTGGTGGTCTGCGGCATAGGACCGGCAGGGGACCTGTCCTGTCGAGGATGTATCGGCCGTTCCTCTGACTGGTATTCGCTCCAGCAGTAAGGGGAGACAGTTGGCGGAGGTAGCGATACCCCCCATTTACTCGTCGCGTTCGTCCCTTGGTGTCAGCTTCTGCTTCAACGATCGCAGGAGGCTGTCCGTTGGCAGGGTGTTCCCCTGTAGGATGTGTACAGCGCCATTGCTATCGTCCGGCACAGCGATGTAGCGGGCATCCATGTCCAATATCGGTTTCCACAGGCGGTGATCCCCGCCTGCGATGAGGATACATGGCACCACACTGTCCGCAAAGGTCTCTCGGACCCAGTATCGGCGCTCGTAGCCAACTAGGTAGGTGGGCGGAAGGGTCGGATCCAGTACCGGATGGAGATAAGCCCTGAATTGAGGCCATATCGGGGTGGCAAGTTGCATCGGAACGATCAGGCCTACATCATATTTCTCGCATAGTTGTTGGATCCGGCGGGCATCCTGTACCAGATCCTGCACGGGCCAAACACCTACCCAAAGCCGTTGTGCATTTACCTGCCGCTCCGTGATATGTTCCGTTGTGCACGCCCGGTGGACGGTAGCCCCAAAGCACAACGCCACAAGAAGCACGGCCGGCCTCGTGGTCACCCGGGCTTTGGCAAGGAGCATGGCCGTGGCCCAACCCACCAGCAGTGGCAGGCAGAGGTACATGCGGGAGAGCGGGTAGAAGACGGAGTCCCAACCGTCGTGGACCTTGTCCATGGTGAAAGAGACCATGATCACGGCGCTTCCAGCCACCAAGGCAAGTGCGAGTGCGCGATCCCGCTGCATCAAGCTTGCGGGGATCAACGCCAGCAACCAAACAGCCAGCAGAGCGCCGAAGGGCCAAAGCACAGGCATCAGCCACTGGAAATGTTCATCCAGGTTCAGCAGGCTGGTCATCACCCGTACCGGGTCCAGCTTGAGTTCTGAACCGACCAACTGGTGCACGATACGGTCCGGATGGGCCAGACACCAATGCTGCGCGGCGAGGTAAGCGCATAGGCCGACCAGCGCTCCGATCAGGACCAGAAGGGCGCGTATTCCTTTTCGCTCATGGGAGGCTACGAAGTGCACCACGAAGGCGGGGGTCATTACCAAGGTGTTGGGATTGACGAACCACGCCAGCGAGCAAATGGCGCCGATGCCCACGGAGCGAATGAACATCCCTCCCGCATCCGCCACCCAAGGCAGCAGGGCCAGCAGGGCCGCCCCCGTCACGAAACCCCGGCTCAAGGTGGTCATGGCCCCATACTCAACTGGCATCAGCAGCGGGAGCATGACCATGAGAAGGGCCGCAGCGGTGCGGTGCTGCCGTTGGAACCAGAAGGCGAAGCTCCAATAAGGCAGCAGCGTCAGCAGGGAGGTAATGGCCGGCATCAGGATGTTGATCGGAATACCGGAACGATACAGCGGCGCGGCCAGCAACGCTTCGAGCATGGGGGCGTAGTTCTGGCCGTAGTAATATGGTCCATGGAAAACGCCGGTTGAGTAGTCCACGGCCGCATGCCAGATGACGGCATCGTCCGTGCTTACGAAGCGCTGCCCGAACAACACGATCAGCACAACGCGGTCCAACACGCCCAGGGCGATGAACGGCCAGAGGCCCGGCACGAAATTCAATTTTCCTGTCTGGTGCATGGCCTGGTACGCTCTGTCCAACAAGTCCAACTATTCGATCCGGTGCGTGTGCAAAATAGCTTGCTTCCTTATGCGTAATCGTGTACGGGGGAAGGCATTGGGCGCACCCCTTGGGTCCAAACAAGGGAAACTTGCTATTACCCCGAAAGGCGTTGAGCGCCTGATCGTAGGACCGTGGTGACTTTCAGAGCGCAGCTTGCGGCTACCTCCGGAAGCCCACCTCCGAACAGGTCCGACTGATCGCCGCAGTCCTCACAAACTTGGTCCTAGGTGATACGGCCAGGGAATACCGGTCCTGGTCGTGTCGCCATTTGCACCGGGCAATGGGGCGCATGCGACCATGGTACCTCCGGGACACAGGTTCCAGCGCACCATGGTATCATCGGTATCACGACCGAACGCAGGATCCTCCCATGCGCCCGACCTGACCGCTACATACAGCGCACAGGCCCTTTGGATCACATCGAACCCCTGGTCGACGGAAAGCGCCACGGCCGGATGCTCCAGGTGATGGGGCTCATCGGGTTGTTGTCTGCCAACGGGTTCGCCTGTGGCAGATGTGACCACAGCAACATCATGATCGTAGGTACAGGAGATGAGCCCTACGTTCAGGATCAAGGCTACCACGATGGCATCGCGCATGAGCGAAGGTGTTGGACCAACAAGGTTATGGTCATCGAACAGGTACATGACCGCTATGCGCAATTTTTAACGTTGATCGGCATGATGCCCCCGAGGGCCTGCCTCATCCAGCGCTCACTCCTGGCTGGGTCCCAGATCGCGCCAGAGGTCGCCGAAGAAGACCCGCAACCCGAAGGTGTAGATCGGGGCATTGAGGCTCTCATCCAGCTTGTCGCCGGTTTGCCACACCAGCCGAAACCCCCAGCCTGCACCGACGGCGAAGTATTTCAGGAAACGGTATTGCACGGTCATGGCGGGTTCGTAGATCACCAATCCGGTGCGCAACAGTTTGCGCTTCCGGTCGTCCGCATCACGGTAGATGAGCGATGCACCGCCGAAGCCCACTTGTACCGGTATGCGCACCTCCCAAGGTCCGCGTTGATAGAAGGCATGGTCCACGTAGGCGGACACATAACCGAGCCTGAGCCGGGACGCCACCAGCCCTTGCCCGGTCACGAAACGTTCGCGGCTCACCGGCGTGAGCAGGAACGAGTAGCCGACGCCGTACTGGAAGCGGCCGGCATGTTCCAAGCCGAGCTTGGCCCCGGCGATGCGCACGTTGCGGTTGTTCACGAAACTGCCCCGCATGTCGAGTTTGGCCACGACGCGTGGCGGTTCCGACGCGAACAGTGCGATGCTGTCCAGCAACTGTGCGTGTGCTGCGGTTGTCCCGAGCAGTGCGAGTAAGAGAATGGTGGTGCGTTTACCCATGAAAGCGGAATGTCCGCGACCCAAAGGTGCGGACATTCCGTTGGCTTGATCCCGGGCCGGTGATGGGCGCAGGGGGCCGATCAATGCTCTTCTTCGCCTTCCTCGATCGGGACGTTCTGCGGAACGAAATCCTCCTCCTTCCCGGGCTTGCTGTAGTCGTAAGGCCAGCGGTATACGGTGGGGATGGGGCCGGGCCAGTTGCCGTGGAGATGTTCCACCGGGGTGGTCCATTCCAAGGTGTTGCTGCGCCAGGGGTTCTGTACCGCCTTGGGACCACGCCAGATGCTGTAGAAGAAGTTGTAGGTGAATACCACCTGGGCCAGGGCCCCGACGATGGCGAAGATGGTCACCAGCACGTTCAGGTCCATCACCCCATCGAACATGGTGAACTCCGTGTAGCTGTAGTAGCGGCGTGGTGCACCGGCCAGGCCGATGAAGTGCATGGGGAAGAACACACCGAAGGCGCATACGAAGGTGACCCAGAAGTGGGCATAGCCCAACTTCGTGTTCATCATGCGGCCGTACATCTTCGGGAACCAGTGGTAGATGCCGGCGAACATGCCGAAGATGGCGCTCATCCCCATCACGATGTGGAAGTGGGCCACCACGAAATAGGTGTCGTGCACGTTGATGTCAAGCGCACTGTCAGCCAAAATGATCCCGGTGAGGCCCCCAGCGATGAAGGTGGCCACCAGACCGATGCTGAACAGCATGGCCGGGGTGAGCACGATGTTGCCGCGCCACAGGGTGGTGATGTAGTTGAACACCTTCACCGCCGAGGGGATGGCGATGAGCAGAGTGGTGAACACGAACACACTGCCCAGGAAAGGGTTCATGCCGGTGATGAACATGTGGTGACCCCACACGATGAAGCTCAGGAAGCCGATCGCCAGGATGGACCCGATCATGGCGCGATAGCCGAAGATGGGTTTGCGGGCGTTGGTGGAGATGATCTCCGAGGTGATACCCAGGGCGGGTAACAACACGATGTACACCTCGGGGTGGCCGAGGAACCAGAACAGGTGCTGGAAGAGGATCGGACTTCCGCCCATGTGATCCAGTGCTTCGCCGGCCACGTGGATCTCGCTGAGGTAGAAGCTCGTGCCCATGGTGCGGTCCATCAGCAGCAGAAGCGCAGCGCTGAGCAACACGGGGAAGCTGAGCACCCCGAGCACGGCGGTGATGAAGATCGCCCACATGGTCAGGGGCAGACGCGTCATCCTCATACCCCGGGTACGCAGGTTGAGTATGGTGACCACGTAATTGAGGCCGCCCATCAGTGAGCTGGCGATGAACAGGGTCATGCTCACCAACCAGAGCGTCATGCCGGCACCGGAGCCCGGTATCGTTTGTGGCAGTGCGCTCAGGGGTGGGTAAACGGTCCATCCGCTCGATGCCGGGCCACCTTCCACGAAGAGCGAGGCAAGCATCACCATGCTGCTGAGGAAGAAGAACCAGTAGCTGAGCATGTTGATGAAACCCGATGCCATGTCACGGGCACCCACCTGCAGGGGGATGAGCAGGTTGGCGAAAGTGCCGCTCAACCCGCCGGTAAGCACGAAGAACACCATGATGGTGCCGTGGATCGTCACCAGGGCCAGGTACATGTTGGGGTCCAACACGCCGCCAGGTGCCCATTTTTCGCCCAGGAAGAAATTGGTGAAGGCGAAGCCCTCGCCCGGCCAGGCCAGTTGGAGGCGGAAGATGAGGGACATGATCACCGCCACCCAGGCCATGAAAATGGCCGTGACCAGGAACTGTTTCCCGATCATCTTATGGTCCTGCGAGAAGATCCACTTGGAAATGAAGCTCTCCTGGTGGTGGTGGTGCGCCTCGTGGCCGTGATGGCCCGAATGTGCAGTGGTGGTGGCACCCATGGTCAAAAGCGTCCTGTTACGTTCAATTCATCCCAGCGGGAGCCTTTTGGGCATCCGCTGTTCCCGTGTTCTCTTGCGTGGCAGGCGCCGCGGCATCGGCCGTTGCGTTCTCCGGAGCACCTTGGAATGGTTTCTTCATCTGTTCCGCGAGCCAGACATCGTATTCGGCTCCCTTCGTCACGATCAAAGGCATCTGCATGTTGTAGTGCGAAGACCCGCAGATCTTGTTGCACAACACGAGGAAATCGAAGGCATCGTTCTTCATCACGTGCGTGCGCATGCTGTCGGTGGTGATGATCGGCACCATCTTCAACCGGGTGGTCATCCCGGGTACGGCGTTCATCTGGGAGCGCATATGCGGGATGTAAACACTGTGTATCACATCGCGCGAGCGGATCAAGATCTCCACCTCCTGGTGCAGGGGCAGGTAGAAGTCCTTGGTCACGATGTCATCCGCACCGGCCAGGTAGGGGCTTGCAGCACCGTTCACCGTGATGTCGTTCTGCATCACGGTGCGCAGGTTCAGGATACGCTGTTTGTGCCTGCGCAAACGGTCGGCCTGATCGGACAATTCGTCGATGCGCGCATCGGGCAACACAGCACCGAGCCCTTGTTCGATCACGCCGATCTCCTCGTCGATCTCGGCAAGCCGACCTTCCACGCTTTCCGGCGTGGCGATACCCAGGGGGTTGGTACCATTGATCAGCCTGAAGTCGGTGGCACCCAGCATGCCATCGGCACCGGGGTAGCGTGCGGTCCAATCGAACTGTTTGGCGTAGAGTTCCACCTGCAGGGCATCGGCTCCGGGGTGGTCGGTGATCTTGTTCCAGGTGTTCAGACCATAGATGATGATCACGGCCAGGACCGCCGCCGGGATGATCGTCCAGATGAGCTCCAGCTTGTTGTTGTGCGGCTGCCAGAAAGAGCGGCGCGAAGGGCTATAGAGGTACTTATAGGAGAAGTAGAACAGGAGCACATTGGTCAGCACGAAGGCGATCAGCAGGATCACCCAGTTGAAATTCATCAACCAGTCCGTTTCCACGCCGTGTTCGCTCGCGGAGATGGGCAGCATACGATCCTTGTACGCCACCACCAGCCATAGGAAGAAGCCGAAGTAGGCTATCAGGAACAACATCATCAGCCGGCCGTTCATCCGGTTGTCCGACGGAGAGATGTCCTCCTCGCGTGTACCGCGGAGCCGGGAAGTAAGCTCATAGACCCGCGCCAACTGGGCGATCGTCAGGATGCCCAGGACGAGGACGAGCAGGATCAACAACTTGGTCATCGTTCGTTCGCTATATCAACCCCGCCGGAGGGGCCGTTGTTCTTGTTGGGGTACGGAGACCCGGACACGTTGCAGGCCAGGTACCGACCGATCGCGGACCAATGTTCGCAGCACATCGCCCAGGATGCCAGCGAACAGGAGGATGAAGGTCGGGATTCCCATGGCGGATCAGATCTGGTGGTGGATGCTCTCCTCGAGATAGGGATGGTTCACCACGGTGAGCGGGGCTTTTGTAAGCGCCTGCAGGGTCACCATCATGAAGGCGCCGAGGAACAGGACGAACATGCCCATTTCCAGCAGACCGATGCCATGGAAATGATGACCCAGTGAACCGGGCATCACCATCATCACCACATCAAGCCAGTGCCCGATGAAGATCACCGCACCGACGCCGATCAGGAAACGCGGATTGCGCTTGGCATCGCGGCTCATCAGCAGCACCATCGGTACCGCGAAATTGATGAAGAAAATCGTCCACATGAGCGCGGGGTGGTGGTCGATGCGTGTCTGGAAATAAGTGACCTCCTCCGGGATGTTGCTGTACCAGATCAGCATGAACTGGCTGAAGTAGAGGTAGGTCCACAGGAAACTGACGGCGAACACCCACTTGCCCATGTCGTGGATGTGGCTGTTGTTCACCTGCGGGAGATAACCCTTGCGCTTCAGGTACAACACCAGCACCACACCGGTCACCATGGCACTTACCCACATGCCTGCGAACACGTACCAACCATACAGCGTGCTGAACCAGTGGGCGTCGATGCTCATGAGCCAGTCCCAGGAAAGCGTGCTGCTGAACACGGCGAAGAACACCAGGAAGAGTGCGCTGCGGCGATAGATCAGCAGATGCTTGTGCACCAGGCTATCGCCGCTCATGCGGTCCAGTTCGAGGCTGCGGGTGCGGAACCAGCGTGCGAAGAACAGGAACACACCGAGGTATACCAGGCTTCGCAGCCAGAAGAACGGCTGGTTCAGGAAGGCCGACTTGCCAGCGATCATGGCATCATAATACGCCACATTGGTCGGGTCGTACAGCCGTTCGTCCATCCAATGGTAGATGTGGTGGAAACCCAGTGTCCCGGCGAGAAGCACCACGATCAGCACCAAGGAACCGATGGGCAGCCAGGCCATCACACCCTCGTAGACGCGCTTCACCAGCACGCTCCAGGCCGTCTCGGTGGCGTTCTGCAGGGCATAGAAGAAGAGCGCTCCCAGGGAGATGCCCAGAAAGAAGAAGGCATTGATGAGCAGGTTGGCCCACGTGCGCTGATGGTGGTCGCTGTGGTCGCCGAAGACGCCCACCAAAGTGGCCACGGCACCCACTACGATCAACGCCATGCTGAGCGTGCGGGCCCGTTTGCTGAAGGTGAAGTTCATCGCTGCAATTGCGTTATCGTCCGTGTTCAGTTCGCCGCGGTTGGTTCAGCAGGGGCACTGCCGGGCATCTTGCCACCGGCCTGCAGGTATTTCACGTAGTGTACCACCAGCCAGCGTTCCTCCTTGTTCAACTGCGATGCATGACTGCCCATCATGCCCTTCCCGAAAGTGACGGTGTGGTACATCTTGCCTTCGGGTAGTTCCACCAACGGACCGTCATAGGCACCCGGTGGTGGGTACTTCCCGTTGCTGCGTTCCACCACGGTGCCATCGCCTTTGCCGGCCACGCCGTGGCAGTGCTGGCAGAACTTGGTGTATATCACCTTGCCCTGTTCCACGGTCGCCTCGGTCATGACGATCGGGCTCTTCAGTGCAAGCCCGGCTTGTTCGTAGCCTTCGGCGGTGTTCGCGTAGCGGTAGGGCATGTTGAACCCGGCCTTGTCGGCGTTGGCCGCGAAGGGGATCGTACCTGCGGGTGGGTGCTTGGCGCTGGGTGTATTGCGCTGCTCGCGTGCCAGTTCCTCGCTGTAGTGGTAGGGGTCCTGACCGTAATCCACATAGGCTTCCACGGCGGGGCTGCGGTACATGTCGGGCATGTATTCCACGCCGGGGCTATTGGGATCGCCGGAGCAGGAAGGGAACAGCATCACCACGGCCCCGAGGGCGGCGATGGAAAGGCTGACGGTGTGCTTGCGCTGGGTCATCGCGGATCAGTACTGGCGTTCGTTGATCTCGAACACGGGGGTTTCACGCAGCAATCCGGTGATCTCCTCGGCGGTATGGCCGTGGTTCTCATCGGTGCGCACCTCGATGATGAACTTGTCGTCGGTGGTCCGTGGATCGGGGTTGCGCGCCGGCATGCCGGGCAGGGTCTTGTTGCGGATCAGGTAGGTGATGGCCATGCCATGGGCGGCACACAGCACGGTGAACTCGAACGTCACCGGGATAAAGGCCGGCAGGTTCTTGTACATGGCCTGGCTGGGCTTGCCCCCGATGTTCATCGGCCAATCGAAGATGTTGAAGTACCAGATGCCCAGCAGGGCCAGACAGGTACCAGTGATGCCGAACATGAAGCTGACGATGCCCAGTCGGGTGCGTGTGATGCCGATGATGGGATCGATACCGTGCACCGGGAAGGGCGAGAACACGTCCTTCACCTTGATGCCGTGGGACACGAGCTTGCGGGCCCCGGTCTTCAACTCCTCGGGATCCTCGTAAACGGCGTAGATGACCTTTTTCGCCATGTCGATCAATGGTGCTGGTGTTTGGCAGCGTCCTTCTTGTAGCTCTCGCCGCTGACCTTCAGGATGGACTTCACCTCGTTCAACGCCAGCACGGGGAAGTAGCGGGCGAACAGGAGGTAGAGGGTGAAGAAGATGCCGATGGTGCCGATGAACACGCCCACATCCACCCAGGTGGGGTGGAACATGGTCCATGCGCTGGGCAGGTAGTCGCGGTGCAGGCTGGTCACGATGATCACGAAGCGCTCGAACCACATGCCGATGTTCACGATGATGCTCATGAAGAAGGTGAAGGCCAGGTTGCGACGCAGCTTGCGGAACCAGAAGAGCTGCGGGCTGATCACGTTGCAGGTCATCATGCTCCAGTAGGCCCACCAGTAGGGTCCCGTGGCGCGGTTGATGAAGGCGTAGCTCTCGTACTCCACGCCGCTGTACCAGCTGATGAACAACTCGGTGATGTAGGCCACACCCACGATGGAACCCGTGACGATGATCACGATGTTCATGTATTCGATGTGCTTGATGGTGATGTAGTTCTCCAGGTGCATCACCTTGCGCATCACCAGCAACAGGGTCTGCACCATGGCGAATCCGCTGAACACGGCGCCGCTCACGAAGTAGGGCGGGAAGATCGTGGTATGCCAGCCGGGCACGATGGAGGTGGCGAAGTCGAAGCTCACCACGGAGTGCACCGAGAACACCAGGGGCGTTGCGATGCCGGCCAGCACGAGGCTCACTTCCTCGAAGCGGGTCCAGGCCTTGGCGTTACCCGTCCAACCGAAACTGAGGATCGAGTAGGCCTTCTTCATGGCGGGCTTCGTTACCCGATCGCGGATGGTGGCGAAGTCGGGGATCAGACCGATGTACCAGAACACCAGCGATACGCTGAAGTAGGTGCTGATCGCGAATACGTCCCAAAGCAGGGGGCTGTTGAAGTTCACCCAGAGACTGCCGAACTGGTTGGGCAGTGGCAACACCCAGTAGCTCATCCAGATGCGGCCCATGTGGATGCCGGGGAAGGTGGCCGCCATGATCACAGCGAAGATGGTCATCGCTTCCGCCGAACGGTTGATGGCCATGCGCCACTTCTGGCGGAAGAGCAACAACACCGCACTGATCAGTGTTCCCGCGTGACCGATGCCCACCCACCACACGAAGTTGGTGATGTCCCAGGCCCAGTCCACGGTCTTGTTCAATCCCCACACCCCGATGCCTTTGCTGATCAGGTACAGGATGCACCCCGTGCCGTACGCAGCGATCAGGCTGGCGATGACCATGAGCACATACCACCCCCGGGGAGCTTTGTTCTCGATCGGGGTCACGATATCGTTGGTGATATCGTGGTAGGTCTTGTGACCCAGGATGAGCGGTTCTCGGATCGATGCTTCTGAATGCATGGGGTCCTCTTTGTCCTTGGTCGATTATACCGTGGTCTCCTCGGTGTTGCGCACCTTCACCAGGTAGTTCACATTGGGCTGCACGCCGATCTCCTCGAGCATATAGTAGCTGCGGTCACTGGATGCCTTGCTACGGATGCTGCTTCCTTTGTCGTTCAGGTCGCCGAAGACGATGGCACCCGTGCCGCAGGCTGCGCTGCATGCCGTTTCGATGTCGCCGTCACGCACGGGGCGCCCGGCTTTCTTCGCTTCGAGCTTTCCGGCCTGGATGCTCTGCACGCACATACTGCACTTCTCGATCACACCACGGGCACGCACGGTCACATCGGGGTTCAGCACCATGCGACCGAGATCGTCCCACGCGGGGTTCACCTCGCCGAACTTGGGGCTGACGTAGTTGAACCAGTTGAAGCGGCGCACCTTGTAGGGGCAGTTGTTGGCGCAGTAACGCGTTCCGATGCAACGGTTGTAGGCCATCTGGTTGAGGCCTTCGTTGCTGTGCGTGGTCGCTGCCACGGGGCAGACCGTTTCACACGGCGCATGGTTGCAATGCTGGCACATCACCGGCATGAACACCACCTTGGGCGTTTGACTGGGCACCTCCATTTCCAGGTACCGGCCGATCTTGCCCATACCTTCCTCCTTACCCTTGGCGTGGGTCATGTCGGAACTGAAGTAGCGGTCCACGCGCAGCCAATGCATCTCGCGGCTGCGGCGCACTTCATCCTTACCGACGACCGAGATATTGTTCTCGCTGTTGCAGGCCGTGATGCACGCACCACAACCGATGCAACCGTTCAGGTCGATGCTCAGACCCCAGCGGTGGCCCACACCTTCCACAGGGTGTTCCTCCCACAGGTCGAATTCACGAACGGGTTTTCTGTCCCGCGCATCGATCACACCATCGCCGTTCACATCCTCATGCACGGCCAGCGTATGCGCCGGGTTGAACGCCTTCTTGTCGCCAGCCTTGTACACGCCCAGGCTGGTCTCGCGCACCACACTGTGGCGATCCATGTGGGTGAGGTGTGTCTGGGTGATCGCCAGGGGATAGGTACCGCCATCCACGGAAAGGGAAGCAGCAGCTGAGTAGCGCACGCTGCCACCGGAGAAGGAGGTCAGCGGGTAGGCGTTGCGGCCGACCGAATTCCACTTGCCATCATGATCGGTGACACAGGCTGCCAGACCGACCTTTTCGCCGTTCGCGCCGCGGCCGTAGCCCAAAGCGATCGCGAGGGTCCCGGACTTCTGTCCAGGGCTTGGTACCACCGGCAGGGTGATCGAGCGCTCGCCCACAGTGACCGTTACCAGGCTGGCCGGGGCTTGTTCGCCGAGGTACATGTTCAGGCCCAGATCTTCCACATCCAGCGGGCTCATGCACACGTAATTGTCCCACGTGATCTTGGTGAGCGGGTCGGGCATTTCCTGCAGCCAGGGGTTGTTGGCATGCTGGCCGTTGCCGATCGCTTCGGTGGTGTAAAGCACCAATTCGTAGTCACCTGCTGTGGCCGAGCGCTTGGCCAATGTGGCAGCGGCGGCTAGATCGGCGTTGAAGAAGGCTGCTTCGCCCGGGGTGGCAGCGACGTCGTGCACGCCGTTGTGCACAGCATGGCTCCACGCCAGTTCCATATCGCCCCCCTGGCCGTCCACACCGGCCATGCCGCGTTGCCAGTTGCCTTTCACATAGTTGTGCCAGTTGCTGTACGAGCCGGTCCAACGCAGCAGGCTCTCGGGCCATTGGCGCGTGGCGAACAAGGGGCGGATGGCGGGCTGTGCCAGGGCGTAGTGCCCTGCTTTGGGCATGAAGTCGTTCCAGCTCTCCAGGTAGTGGTGGTCGGGACATATCCAACTGCACAGGCTGGCGGTCTCGTCCGCGTAGCCGCTGAAGCTCACGCTCAGGGCCACCTTCTGCAGACCGGTCCTGAACGCATCCGCATTGGGGAGGCTGTATGCCGGGTTCACACCGGCGATGAGCAATGCGCCCACGCCACCGCCGTTCATATCCTGCACGAGTTTCGCCACTGCGGCATCGTCACCCTGATGCAGGGTACTGTGCCTGCCCAGGTCGATCGTGCTACCGTAGTTGCCCAGCATGCTGTTGATGCTGTTCACCAATACCTGCAACCCTTCATCGTTGCTGCCGCAAAGGACCACGCTGCGACCGCGTGCTGCGATCAGCGCATCGGCGGCCTTGGCCACGGCGGCGTCCAGATCGGCATTGCCGCCACCGAGGGAGATCCCTCCCGTGCCTTGGGCGATGCGGTCGTGCAGGGCGATCACCGCAAGGGGCAATTCACTCGGCTTGATGGCGGTGCGCTCGTCGGCATTGGCACCGCTCAGGCTCATGCGTGTCTCGAACTGGAAGTGCCTGTTCATGGCACCATCGGGGTTGCGACGCATCGCATACTGCCAGGTGAGCTCCGTGGTGCATCCCCAACTGCTGAGGAAGTCGGCGTCAATGCTCACCACCACATCGGCACGCGTGAGGTCGTACGAGGGCATCACCCTTTTGCCGAAACTTCTCAGGTTGGCATTGGTGATACCGCTATAGCTGATCGTGTCATACTGCACATGCTCCACCGTGGCGTATTTCGCCTTCAGATCGGCCACTGCGGAAAGGATGCTGGGGCTGATGATGGTGTTGGTGAGCAGTACGATGCGTTTGCCGGCGGCGGCAGCCGAGGCGAGCCCATTGGAGATGGCCGTGTCGGCATCATCCCAGCTCATCTCCATCTGTGCCTTGGCACTGTCGGCCTGATCGACCTTGATAGGCCCTTTCAAGCGCGCACCGTCGTACAGTGACAATACGGAGCTGTTGATCCGGGCATTGATGCTCCCCTTGTCCAATGAGGGGTTGCGGTTCAGGCCGAAGCGAGGATTGCCCTTGATGTGGATGGGTCGCCCTTCGCGCGTCTTCACCAGGATGCTGGCGAAGTCCTCGCCATCGTAATAGGTGCTGGCGTACCAGTTCGCAACGCCGGGTGTGATGTCCTCCGGCTTGTTCACGTAAGGGATGGACTTCACCACCGGTGTTTCGCAAGCGGCCAGTGTGGCGGCACCAACGGAGAAGCCCAGGAACTTCAGGAAGTCGCGGCGGCCGGTGGACGCGCCACCGAAGGACGGGTCGCCCAGGACCTGGTCGATGGCCGTTTCCTGTGGGAACTCATGTTCCCGGCCTTTGATCGCCTCGGGGTCCTGATGCAGGTCTCCGAGGTCTTTCCAGTATCGCTTCGTGCTCGACATGCGGCGCGCGTTGTTCGGTCTTAGTAATGGCACTTGGCGCATTCCCAGCCACCAAGTTCCTTCACGGTGATCTTACCGTCCTCCAGGTATTGTTTCAATTCCCGATGGCCCAGGTCGGTCTCTTGCAGGCGGGCCATCACTTCATCGTAGTAACCGTTGCCGGCCATGTCCACGGCACGGTCGCCGTGGCATTCGATGCACCAGCCCATGGTGAGCGGTGCCCATTGCTCGGCCACCGTCATTTCGGTATCGATCGGTCCATGGCACTCCTGGCACTCCAGCTTGCCTACGGCCACGTGCTGTGCATGGCTGAAGTAGGCATGGTCGGGAAGGTTGTGCACTTTCACCCAGCGGATCGGTTCCTCTTCACCGGTATACTGCTGGTTCTCCGGATCCCATCCGATCGCCTTGTAGATCTTGGCGATCTCCGTGGTGCCGGTCAACGTGCCGGTGTCCACCGCCTTGTGGCAGTTCATGCACACGTTGGCGCTGGGGATCCCGGCATGCTTGCTCTTCTCGGCGCTGCTGTGGCAGTACTGGCAATTGATGGCCAGGTTGTCCTGCCCGGCATGCAGGGTATGGTCGAAGGCTATGGGTTGCTCGGGCCGGTAGTTCTCCACCTCGTCGCCACCGTAAACACCCACCACCCATAGCGCATTCCATCCCTGGATCAGCAACCACACCACCACGAACAGACCGATCAGGGTGGCGAAGATCTTGTTGTTCCAGGCCCACGCGCGCAGGTTCTCCCCCATGGAGCGTTCCGGAAGCGGAGTTCTTCCATCGGCCTCGCGCACCGCATTGGCCAGGCCTCTGCGCACTCCGCTCAGCGAGATGGCCACCACCAGGAATAGCAGTGCCAGCACGATCAACCAGGGCCAGGATGCACCAGCATCCGAAGGAGGCGTTGGGGGTTCCTTGCCATTGACAACCACAGCCACCGGGGGCATATAGTTGTCGGCGAAATACAGGATCGCATCGATCTCCTCCTCGGTGACGGCCGCCGGGGTCATCACGCTCTTGTTCCACGCTTCGAACAGCTTGGTGGCGTAAGCGTTGCCGGTCTTCAGATAGCCCTGGCTGTTCTTGATCCAAGCGTAGATGTCACCTTGTCCTTCCCAACGGGCGCGGGCCCCTTGGATGGCCGGGCCGGTCATGTCCTTGTCAGGCTTGTGGCAACTGGCGCAGTTCTGCTTGAATAGCTTTTCCCCCGTAGCATAAAGCTCCTGATCGGCCGCCTGGGCCAGTGCGGGTGCCTGAATGGCGATCAGGAAGAGCGCTAGGAATACGTGGATAAGCCCGGGGAAATGTTGTGAGAACCTTGCTACAAGCGACATTCCGGACGATTTAGAGGGTACCACCCACCATTTGTTCGGGCGCAAAAATACACGGGGATCCCGACCCGGGACGGCTGGGGACCTTGCTTGTCATGGGGATGACATTATTTAGAGTGATCCTAAATAAGCTCGTTCTCCGCATGTGGCGACCCACGCTCGATAAAGGGAGTCCAACGGCATACTTTTGGCCCCACCGCCAAGTCTTGTTAGTTCCCGAACCGATGTCCTTCTCCCCGTATGCGATCGTTGTGTTATTGCTCCTGACCATGGTGCCCTCGGCAGTGGCGCAGGACGATGGCGAGGTGGCCCCGGTACGCACCTTCGAACCGTACCGGCCTGTGGTATCTGCACTGGATACACCAGTGACGGATACATCCGGGATCGCGCAGGAGCCTTTGCCCTCGCGCCCAGGCCAGGTCACCGTGAATGAGCCCGAGCGCATCGCCCAGTTGATGCGCGCACACGCAGAAGCGAAGCACCCCATCAAGGGCTATCGGGTCCAGATCTTTCTGGGTGATCGCAAGACCGCCGAGGATACCAAGCGGGCCTTCCTTCAGAAGTATCCTGATACACCGGCCTATCTCAGCTGGTTGGCGCCCAATTTCCGCCTGCGGGTGGGCGATCTGCGGACGCGCCTGGAGGCCGAGCATTTGTTGCGCACCCTCGCGGTGGAACATCCGGGCAGCTACATCGTGCCCGACGAGATCGAGCCGCCCCGGCTCCCGGAATAGAACAGCTTGTTGAAACGACCAAGGCCGGGATCGCTCCCGGCCTATTGTCATACCATGTCCTGAATTGGACGGGAACTAGTCCGCGAGCGTGCGCTTCACCTCCGTCACTTCGAAGGCTTCCACATGGTCGCCCACCTTGATGTCGTTGAAATTCTTGATGCTGAGGCCGCACTCGTATCCGTGGGTCACCTCCTTCACCTCGTCCTTGAAACGTTTCAGTGCATCGAGGTCGCCGGTGTAGATGACGATGCCGTCGCGGATCAGGCGCACCTTGTGTTTGCGGTCGATCTTTCCGTCGAGCACGTAGCAGCCTGCCACGGTGCCCACCTTGCTGATCTTGAAGACCTCGCGAACCTCTGCGGTACCGGTGACCTTCTCCACCTCTTTGGGTGCGAGCATGCCTTCCATGGCCTGCTTCACCTCTTCGATGGCGTCGTAGATGATCGAGTACATGCGCACGTCGATCTCTTCAGACTCGGCCAGCTTGCGCGCGCCCGGTGTGGGTCGCACTTGGAAGCCGATGACGATGGCGTCCGAAGCACTGGCCAGCAGGATGTCGCTTTCCGCGATCGGTCCCACGGCTTTGTGGATCACGTTCACCTTGATGGATTCCGTGGTCAGCTTGAGGAGCGAATCGGTGAGCGCTTCCACCGAGCCGTCCACGTCCCCCTTCACGATGATGTTCAGTTCCTTGAAGTCGCCGATCGCCAGGCGGCGACCGATCTCGTCCAGGGTGATGTGCTTGTGGGTACGGATGCCCTGTTCGCGCTGCAACTGCTGGCGGCGCGTGGCGATCTGGCGTGCATCGCGCTCGTCCTCGAACACATGGAACTGATCGCCCGCGTTGGGTGCACCATCAAGACCAAGGATGGAGACCGGCGTGGATGGCGGGGCTTCCAGCACCTGCTGTCCACGCTCGTTGAACATGTTCCGGACGCGCCCGCTGTATTGACCGGCGAGCAGTACATCGCCTTTGCGCAATGTGCCCGAATCGACAAGCAGTGTGGTCACATAACCGCGTCCCTGTTCCAGTGTGCTTTCGATGACCACACCGTGGGCTCGTTTGCCGGGATCGGCCTTCAGGTCGAGCATCTCCGATTCCAGCAGCACCTTTTCCAGTAGCTGGTCCACGTTCATGCCCTGTTTGGCACTGATCTCCTGGGTCTGGTACTTGCCTCCCCACTCCTCCACCAGGATGTTCATCTGGCTGAGTTCTTCGCGGAGTTTGTCGGCGTTGGCGTCCTCCTTGTCCATCTTGTTGAAGGCGAACACCATGGGGACACCGGCGGCTTGTGCGTGGTTGATGGCCTCGCGCGTCTGCGGCATCACATTGTCATCGGCCGCGATCACGATGATGGCGATGTCGGTGACCTGTGCACCGCGGGCGCGCATGGCGGTGAACGCTTCGTGGCCGGGTGTATCGAGGAAGGTGATCCGCTTGCCGTTCTCCAGCATCACGCTGTACGCGCCGATGTGCTGGGTGATACCCCCTGCCTCGCCGGCGATCACGTTGGCCTTGCGCACATGGTCCAATAGCGAGGTCTTGCCATGGTCCACGTGGCCCATGACCGTGACGATGGGGGGGCGCCAGGCGAGGCGCGTTTCATCGTCGGGTTCGTCCTGCAGGTTCTCCTGCACTTCGGCACCCACGAATTCCACCTTGAAGCCGTATTCCTCGGCGATCACCGAGAGGGTCTCGGCATCGAGACGCTGGTTGATGCTCACCATCATCCCCAGGCTGAAACATGCCCTGATGATGTCGGTGACGGGCACGCTGATCATGGAGGCCAGTTCGCTGGCGGTGACGAACTCGGTGACCTGGATGGTCTTGCCAGCCAGTTCCCGTGCGGCCTGCTCCTCCTCCAGTCGCTGGTAACGTTTGTCACGCTTGTCGCGGCGCATGCGCGAGCCCTTGCTCTTGCTGCCACCGGTCAGGCGGGCGAGTGTCTCGCTCACCTTGCGTTTCACGGCGTTCTCGTCCAACTCTCCTGGGCGTCCGGTGGGTGCCACCTTCTGCTCCTGCTGCACAGCCCGGTCGATGTTCACCGGTCCGGGCTTCACGATGCGTTTGCGACGGCCCTTTCGATCGTCGGCTGCACTGCGGTCCGAGGGCTTTCGCTCGCGTTCCACCGGCAGGTCGATCTTTCCCAGTTTGGTAAGTCCGGCCAGCTTCTGGACGTTCACGCGGATCGTTTCGCGCTCCGCAGGCACTTCCGGTGTGGGGGCTGCAGCGGCCACCTTGGGCGGCTGTTCGGTGGCGGGTGGGACCTCCTCCTTGGCTGCGGGTGCAGCGGGTGCGACGGGCTCTGCCGGTGCGGCAGGCACTTCGGGCTTTTCCGGGGCAGGGACTGGAGGAGCCTTGGCGACATTGCCCTTGGCATCCAGGTCGATCTTGCGCACCACCTTCACAGAGGACTTCTCCACCGTGGCCTTGATGGTCTCGGGCGGTGGGGGCGCAGCGGCTTCGGGGGCTTTCTCGGGGGCCTCCGGTGTAGGCATGTTATGGATGATCACCTCCTGTTCCTCGCGGGGAGCAGGTTCTTCTTTGGGAGGTGCACCATGCAGGGTGATCGTTTCCCGCTCCTGGCGCTGTTGCACCACGTTGCGGCTCTTCTGCTTGATCTCCTTGTCCTTGCCGAATTCGTCCATCAGCAGGTCGTACAGCTCCGCAGGGATCTTCGTATTGGGGTTGCTCTCCACAGTGTGCCCCTTCTTCTCCAGGAACTCCACCACGGTATGCAACCCCAGGTTGAATTCCCTGGCGACCTTGCTCAGTCTGATGCCCTTTTCCTTCGTTTCACTCATGCAATGCCTGTTGCGTCCTTCTCCGGTTCCCACCGGCAACCTACTTCCCGAACCTCGCCTCGTGTCCTCCTCTGCGTTGCACAGCCTGTGCAACGGTCTTCATTTTCAAGCCTCCAATTCATCACTCAGGATCCGCACCACCTCCAGGATCGTCTCCTCTTCCAGATCGGTACGTTTCACCAGGTCCTGCACCGGAATGTCGAGCACGGATCGCGCCGTGTCACACCCGATGGACCGCAACTCGTCGATGATCCAGCTTTCGATCTCGTCCTTGAATTCATCGAGGCTCACATCATCGGTCACCTCATCGGTTTCGCGGTACACGTCGATGTCGTAGCCGGTGAGCTTGCCTGCCAGTTTGATGTTGTGACCACCCTTGCCGATGGCCAGTGCCACCTGGTCGGGCTTCATGTATACCTCGGCCCGCTTGTTCACCTCGTCAAGCTTGATCTCGCCCACTTTGGCGGGGCTGAGGGCACGCTGGATCAGCAGTTGGGCATTGGCCGTGAAGTTGATCACATCGATGTTCTCGTTGCGCAGTTCGCGCACGATGCCATGGATGCGGCTGCCCTTCATGCCCACACACGCGCCCACCGGATCGATGCGGTCATCGTAGCTCTCAACGGCCACCTTGGCGCGCTCGCCGGGTTCCCGAACGATACGCTTGATGGTGATGAGCCCATCGGCCACCTCGGGTACTTCCTGTTCGAACAGCTTCTCGAGGAACTCCGGAGCCGTGCGGCTGAGGATCACGACCGGGGTGTTGTTGCGCATTTCCACCTTCCACACCACGGCACGCACACTGTCGCCCTTCTTGAAGAAGTCGGTTTTGATCTGCTGGTCCTTGGGCATGATCAACTCGTTGCCTTCATCGTCCAGGATCAGCGTTTCGCGCTTCCAGATCTGGTAGACCTCGCCGGTGATGATCTCGCCCACCCGCTCCTTGTACTTGTTGTACAGGTGATCCTTCTCCAGTTCCATGATGCGGCTCTGGAGGTTCTGCTTCAACGAAAGGATGTTGCGACGGCCGAAGTCGGGGATCTTCACCTCCTGGCTCACCTCTTCCCCCACTTCGAAGTCGGGCTCGATCTTGCGCGCTTCGCTGAGTTCGATCTGCAGGTTGTCATCCTCGCTCATCCCATCCTCCACGATCTCGCGGTTCAGCCAGATCTCAAGGTCGCCCTTGTCGGGGTTGATGATGATGTCCACATTGGCCTCTTCGCCGAAACGGCGCTTCACGACACCACGGAAGACATCCTCCAGGATGCCCATCATGGTGACACGGTCGATGTTCTTGAGGTCCTTGAATTCCCCGAAGGATTCGATGAGGTTCACAGTGCTCATGGCACGATCAATTGAACTTGATGGTTGCTTTCGTGGCTTTGATCTCGGCTCGGGGGATGGTGGTGACCTCCGTGTCGAGTTTTGGCAGCCGCCCCTTCACCTTGCTGGGGTGTTGGATGCGAATGCCCAGTGTTGCTGTATCATGGTCGACCAGTTCACCCAGCAGGGTGCGGCCATCGTTGAGCTGCACCTCCACGATGCGGCCCGTATGTTTCTTGTATTGGCGCTCCACCTTGAAGGCATTGCCCATACCCGGACTGCTGAACTGCAGCTCGCAGTCGTCCGCCGCCTCACCGAGGTCCTCACGGACGGCCTTGTTCAGACGGACCAGTTCATCAAGTGTGATGGACCGGTCGTTGTCCACCTCCACTTCCACCTTGCCACTGGGGCGTACGCACACGTCCACCAGGAAGTGCAGTGTGCCTTCCAAGTGCCGTTCAATGCTGTTCCGTACCTGCTCCACCGTGACCATTGTTCTTCTCCGAATGCGGAGAACAAAAAAGAGGGGCGGTCCCCTCTTCCTCTTCGCCCGCCAACTAACGGCGGCAAAAGTAGGCATTATGCATGAAGTGGCGAAGTGGCGAAAATTGATCCTTCGGAAATGGGTGCTTAGGGACAATTACAGGGCCGATCGCAAGGTGCATGATGGATCCCAGGGTGAATAGGTATGGTATCAATATGGCATGCCGAAGGACCGGTAGCATAGCCACTTTCAGGTGGGCGGCCGGCGCCCGACCTTCTCCCGCTATAACGATAGTACCAGCGCCAGCAGCACCAGCACCAAACTCACCAGCCCGGCGATACGGCGTATGTTCTTATGAAGCAGTGGTCCCATGGTGTGGCTTGTTCAAACGATCTGGAAACGTTCCGTGTAGATGTGGTCCCAGGGGACGTCCAAAGCATGCAGCGCCTCTTCGGCAGCGTCCATCAAGGGCCCCGGTCCGCAGATGTAGTAGGTGGATCGCAGGGGTTCCTTGGGCAGGTAACGGGCGAGCAACTCCTTGTCCACGCGCCCCTTCACACCTCCGGGCCAGCCTTCGGGCATTTCCTCCAGAACGTGTATCACCTGCAGATCGATCTGTTCGGAAAGCTGATCCAATTCCTCCTTGAAGGTGATGCCCTCGGGATCGTTGTTGGCGTATAGTAGGGTCACGCGGCGGGTCTCGCCTTCGTCACGCCAGCTGCGCAGCATGCTCATGGCCGGGGTGATGCCGATGCCACCCATGATCAGGAAGAGGTCGTATCCATGCACCGGATTGAAGGACCCGAACGGTCCTTCCAGGAAGGCCTGTGTGCCCGGTTCCAGTGAAGCCCATGAGCCGGTGAAGTCGCCGAGCGCCTTCGCTGTGAGCTCCAGTCCCAGTGCTTGGGTGCTGGACGAGATGGTGAAGGGATGTTGTTGCAGCGAGAAGGGTGTGGGGCCGATGGTGATCCACACGAACTGCCCGGGCACGAAGGACAAGCGCTCGCCTTGCTCCGGCTCCAAGAGCAGGCTATATGCTTCGTCGCGTTCGGGGGTCACTTTCTTCACGCGATAGGGCAGCGCTTTCCCACGCCATGGGCGAACGACACGCGTGTGTACCACCAGGTACATGCAGCCGCCCACGAAGGCCAGCAAGGCCACCTTCTTCCACAGCGGATCGAAGTAGTTGGAGACCTGCAGGGCATGCACCACACCGATGAAGAGGATGGCCAACCCCAGCAGTCCGTGGACCAGACGCCACTTCTCGTAGTTCAGTTTGAAGGCCTCGCGCCACAGGCTGGTGGCGGCCAGGAACAGGATGGCGAGCGTGACGAAGATCAGGGCGATGGCACGCATGAGATTCACGCGGGGGTCGAAGAACTCCAGGTATTGCCTGTCGCCGATGATGGAAAGCACCGGGTGGGCCAGCACGATGACCGTGGCGAGTATGCCGATCTCGCGGTGGAACTGCAGGATGTTGTCCATACCGAAAGCGGGTGCCACCCAGCGGAACCGGCCGGTGAAGAGCGATTGCAGGGCCATCATGGACAGACCCAGCACACCCATTGCGGTGGCCCATTCGATCAGTACGCCGCGGTGCGTTCCCTCATGCCCCACCCTTGCAACGACCAGCAAAAGAGTGGCGAGCAGGGCATATACGAACAACCATTTCACACCCGCGCCGAGCGTGTACTTCAGCCGCACTTTATCGGCCATCGCGCGGGTGTTCCCCTGCTCTTTTTCCTTCATCGTTCATCAGGAATGAGGCGCATGATCAGCATCCTGGCATCCCAAAGATATTTCCGACGCATGGCAGGGGTGGCGCGGAGGTGGTAGACCTTGGCGTTTCCCGGTATGGGGCCAATGTTGTGGAAGCCCGAGCCTCGTTCTTTAGCTTCGTCACATTCCCACCGATCAACGCGGGGAACAGGAACCATGAAAATGGGCAGGCGCATTTTCCTGATGAAAGCCGGTGGCGCTGTGGTTGGCGCCGGTCTGGTGGTACCTGCGGTGATCACGCTGATCGGCCCTGCCCTGGATACGGACCGCGATCCCCTGTGGACCCGCGTGGCCGAGCTCGACGACTTTCCCCTGGACTCCATGTCGGCGGCCTTGATCGAGGTGGAGCGCGAGGGGCGGGAAAACGCTCTGCGCGAACGGCTCCTGTATGTGCGCCGCACGGCTGAAGGCGCGGTGGAGGTCTTCTCCCGCAACTGCACCGACCTGAGCTGCCCGCTGAACTGGGACGAAGGGAGCCGCACCTTCCTCTGCCCCTGCCACGGCGGCATCTTCAACAGCGAAGGAACGCCCATCGCGGGACCGCCCAGCAAGCCGATGTTCCGCTATGCGCACCGCATACAGGAAGGTATGCTGGAAGTGGATGTGAACTCGGTGCCACCCATGATCTAAGCACAATGGAATGAGTGGAAAGAAACGTGCATGGTTGGCGGACCGCTTCGCCGCAGGCCCCATCTGGCGCAATGTGCTCGCCCGACGGGTGCCGCGCACTCCCTGGTACTTCGGCGATGGCGCCACCCTCACGCTGCTGCTGGTGGTGCTGGTGGTGACCGGGGCGCTCATGAGCCTGACGTACACGCCCGACATCGCCACCGCGTACGACAGCGTGGTACATATCACCAACAGGCAGGTGCTCGGTTGGTTCATCCGCGGAGTACACTATTGGGCCGCAGGGATGATGGTGGTGATGATCCTCTTCCATCTGTTCCGTCATATCGTGCTGGGTGGGTACAAGGCGCCGCGCGAAGGCACCTGGCTGATCGGCGTGCTGCTCCTCTTCGCCGTGTTGTTCATGTCCTTCAGCGGCTACCTGCTGCGCTGGGATATCCGTTCGATCACCGCGATCCAGGTTTCGTTGCACATGATGCACAACGTGCCGTTCATCGGCGACTGGCTGGTGGTGGTGGCGCAGGGCGGACAGGGCATCGGCCCGGCCACGCTCACCCGCATCTACGGCCTGCACGTGGTGATCGTGCCGCTGCTCATCTTCGCTCTAGTGGGCTATCACGTGTACCTGGTGATCCAGCATGGCACGGTCACACCTTCCGAAGAAGAGCAGGATGTGAGCACCGCGGACGAGCAACGCAAGCTCTACGCGCGTGATGCCAACTCTAAGGAAAAGGGCGAGACCTTCTACCCGGATACGGCGAGCAGTTCCGGGATCATGGCCTTCTCCTTCTTCGCGTTGGTGGTGATCCTTACGCTGACCCTTGGGCCTGCCAAATTGCTGCCGGAGGCCACGCTGGCGAGAGGCAGCTACCCCGTGGAGGAGTGGTGGTTCGCGTGGTACAGTGGGCTGATCGCGTACCTGCCCGAATCCATCGCGCCAGGATTTGTCGTTGTCTTTCCGTTGGTGGTCTTCCTCGGATTGGTGTTACTACCCTTCGTCGATCGCGGACCGAAGCGCGGCATCCGCAACCGTCCTTTTGCAGCGGCGTTCGTGGGCGTTACGGTGCTCGCGATCCTCGTACTTTCCTCACTGCGGATCCACTCCGCGTGGACGGCCTGGCCACTGGACGAACCGCCACCAGTGCCCGCAGGTGTGGTGCTTTCCGAAGTAGCGGAAGAGGGTCGGCATCTCTTCGCCGCACGTGGTTGCAACAGCTGCCATGCGGTGGGTGGGCATGGGCGCGAAGTGGCAGTGGACCTCGCCGCTTTGCAGAACCTGCGCTCGCACGCGGAGCTTAAGGCCTACATCCTCAGACCGCCCGAGGACGTGGCCATGCCCAGTTACGATCACCTTCCAGCTGAAGAAGTGGAACGTCTGGCGGCCTTCGTGCTTGCCGCACAAACCTTCCCCCGCCGGATCGAATGAGGCGCACGTTGCAGATCTCCGGCACGCTGGGAATCCTCCTCTTTTTGGTGGGTTGCGGACAACATGTGCAGTCGGTGCTGGATCCGCAAAGCGACGAAGCATCGGCCATCGCCGATCTGTGGTGGGCGATGGCGATCGTGGGCAGCGTGGTCTTTGTGGCGGTAATGGGCTTCTTCTTCGTGGCGGTGATGGGCAAGGACGGATCGCGGCCACCCGGCGGTGCCATGCGCTTCATCTGGGCGGGTGGCATCATCATGCCCGCCATTGTGCTCGTGGGGATCCTGTTCTACGCGTTGCATGTCACCTTGCGCACCAAGGCACCCGGACATATCCTCACCATCGAAGTGGTGGGCCACCAATGGTGGTGGGAGGTGCGCTATCCGGAGTCGGGGATCGTAACAGCGAACGAGATCCACATGCCAGCGGGCGGCCATGTGCTATTCAAGCTGAGCGCGCACGACGTGGTACACAGTTTCTGGGTGCCCAACCTGCATGGCAAGAAGGATATGCTGCCGGGGGTGACCACCACCATCGCCATGCACGCACGTGAACCCGGTGTATGGCGCGGGCAGTGCGGCGAGTTCTGTGGCAACCAGCATGCGTTGATGGCCTTCGATCTGGTGGCGCACGCACCGGCGGATTTCGATGCGTGGGTGGAAGCACGACAGGCTGCTGCCAGCGCCACGGTGCAGGAGGAACGCACACGCGGCAAGGAGCTGTTCTTCCAGCACGGCTGCCAGAACTGCCACGCCATACAAGGCACCGACGCGATCAGCAACATCGGCCCCGACCTGACGCACCTGGCCAACCGCCGCACACTGGGCGCCGCCGCCACGCCCAACGAACGCGCCATGCTGGCCCAGTGGATCGTGAACCCGCGCGCCGCCAAACCCGGCAACAACATGCCCGCCACACACCTTCCGCAGGACGAGCTCGATGCCTTAGTGGACTACCTCTTAAGCCTGGACCAACGCCCATGAACGGAGCGGGCACACGGGAGGAACGCTTCACGCGACTGTGGTCCGCGCCGCCCGGCCTGCGCGGCTGGCTCACCGAGGTGAACAACCAGCCGCTGGGCAAGCGCTTCATGATCACAGCGCTCATCTTCTTCCTGCTGGGCGGTTTGCAGGCGTTGTTCCTGCGCGCCCAACTCACGGTGTCGGGCAACGACCTCATCGGTCCCGAGGTGTACAACCAGCTCTTCACCATGCACGGGTCCACCATGATGTACCTCTTTACCGTGCCGCTGCTGGAAGGCCTGGCGCTGTACCTGCTGCCGTTGATGCTCGGCTCGCGCGATGTGGCCTTCCCGCGCCTCACCGCGTTCAGCTACTGGGCCTACCTCTTCGGCGGGATCATCTTCTACGCCAGCTTCCTCTTCGATGTGGTGCCCGATGCGGGCTGGTTCGCCTACACGCCGCTCTCCGGTCCGCGCTTCTCCGGCGCCGGTGTGGACCTGTGGCTGCTGGGCCTTGCGTTGGTGGAAGTGGCGGGCATCACGGCCGGTATCGAGATCGTGGTCACCATCCTGAAGTTCCGCGCGCCGGGCATGTCGCTGAACCGCATGCCCATCTTCATCTGGGCCATGCTGGTGGCGGGGGTGATGATCATCTTCGCCTTCACCACCTTGCTCACGGCCACCTTCATGCTGGAGCTGGACCGCGCCGTGGGCACCGCCTTCTTCGACCCCGGCCGCGGCGGCAATACCCTGCTGTGGCAGCACCTCTTCTGGTTCTTCGGCCACCCGGAAGTGTACATCATGTTCATCCCCGCCACGGGCATCATCTCCATGGTGGTGACGATGATGGCGCGGCGTGCGCTGGTGGGATATCCGCTCATCGTCACCGCCACGGTGCTCATCGGCTTCATCAGCTTCGGGCTGTGGGTACACCACATGTACACCACCGGATTGCCGGATCTGGCCATGGCCTTCTTCACCGCCGCGAGCCTGATGATCGGCATCGCCAGCGGCATCCAGGTATTCGCGTGGATCGCCACGCTGTGGGGCACCCGGCCGCGGATCAGCCCGCAAGCGCTGTTCGTGTTCGGCTTCCTGTTCATCTTCGTGTTGGGCGGCATCACCGGCGTGATGGTCGCCGTGGTGCCCTTCGACTGGCAGGTACACGACACCTTCTTCATCGTCGCGCACTTCCACTACGTGCTCATCGGCGGGGTGATCTTCCCTCTGCTGGCCGGCATCCATTACTGGTTCCCGAAGATCACCGGGCGCCTGCTGAACGAAGGGCTGGGCAACCACAGCTTCTGGTGGATCTTCCTCGGCTTCAACGCCACCTTCTTCCCCATGCACATCATGGGCCTGCTGGGCATGCCACGCCGGGTGTACACCTATCCGCAGGAGTTGGGGCTTGATGGCCTGAACATCCTTGCCACCGTGGGCGCTGCGGTAATGACCATCGGGTTCCTGCTCTTCCTGTGGAACTGCTGGAAGGCGCTGCGCGATGGGGCACTGGCGGGCGATGACCCTTGGCACGGCGATTCGCTGGAATGGTCCGTGAGCTCGCCGCCGCCGGTGTACTCCTTCATCCGCCCGCCCATGGTGCGCAGCCGGCATCCGCAGTGGATCTCGGAGATGGACGACTCGCGCGATCCCTGGGTGGAGCGGGTGCGCGATGCGATGGACTGCGCTCCGATGGAGTTCCGCGCCACGTTGGTGACGGACACTTCGCACGCGAAACCCGAGGCCGTGCAACCGCTGCCCGGGCCCAGCCACCTACCGCTGGTGGTGGCCACGGGACTGCTCCTCGCGTTCGTGGGTGTGCTCATGAAGTTCCACCTGCTGTCCATCGGTGGAACCGTGGTCACCATCATTGGCCTTGTGTCTTGGCTGTGGCCGGACCGCGCGTGGATCGACCTGGTGCGCAGTTCGGGCATCGCCGCAGCCACGGGTCTGCCCGTGCTGGCCACCGGCCGCGGCAGCACCGACCGTTGGGCCATGCTCAGCTTCCTCGCCGTGCTGGCCACCGCGTTCGGTGCGCTGTTCTACACCTACTTCTACCTGCAACTCTTCAGCGACAGCTGGCCACCGGATGGGATCACACGCCCCGCGATCGTGCTGCCGGTGATCGCCTTGGTGCTGGCCCTGGGTGCTGCGTTCATGGCCTGGCTCGCGCGGCGCCGAAGCGATACTTCCACCGACTCGCCGATGCTCTTCCTCGCAGGCGCGTTGGTGCTTGGTGGGGGCAGTGGCGTCTGCCATGTGCTGGGCTGGACGCATCTCAACTTCACCGCCGTTGAACATGCCTACGGCTCCGTGTTCTGGGTGATCAGTGGTGTGCTCTTGCTCACGCTGCTGCTCGCGCTGATCTTCACCGTGGCGGTGATCACCTTCGGCAAAGGGCACTGGGACGATCGCGAAGCGCTGGCCCTGCCCATGGAACTGATGGTGCTGCTCTGGGGCGGACTGGCCATAGCGACCGTGTCGGTCTTCGCAGTGCTCCATGTTTCACCCATCCTCCTCGGTTCATGAAGGGGAAGCGCGAGACCTTGGATTATGATGTGGCCGGGACCCCACCGGTCAGCCGTGCCACCTCGCGTTTCAGCCTGCTGGCTGGCGGCATCGCGTGGTTCCTGCACCTTATCGCGGTCTACGTCATCGGCGAATTCGGTTGTGTGGCGGGCTGGGGTGAATGGATCGTCGGTGGCCTCAGCATGGTGGCCTGGTCGTTGATCGCTGCCACGGTCCTCACCGCAGCGCTGGCCGGTGCTGCTGCACTTACCGCAGTGCGTTCGCGCAAGCTGCTGGGCATGGCACTGGGCGATGATGAAGCCGTGCAGGTGGAGAACAGGGCCTTCGTCGCGCGTCTCGCCTTCCTCGCCAACGGCGTCTTCCTCTTCGTGATCCTGGTGCAGGCCATTCCCATCTTCCATTTCCTCCAGGCATGTTGAAGCGGCGCATACCGATCTCCTGGCAGCGCCCCACTCTGCTGCTCTTGGGCCTGTGCGCACTGACAGCCGTATGGGCGCATGGTCCTGCGGAAAGTGGCGCGGATGGTGCGCACGGCGTGGGCTGGACCTTCCCGCCGCTGGTCACGATCAACCTGTTGTTGGCCGCGACCATCTATGGCAGTGGCGTACACCGTCTGTGGCAACGCGCCGGTAGAGGCAAGGGCATCCGCTTCAAGCAGGTGGGTGCTTTCGCAACGGGCATGCTCGTGCTGGTCATCGCCCTGCTTTCACCCATTGATGCGCTCAGCGACGACCTGGGCTGGATGCACATGGTGCAGCACATGCTCATCATCAACGTTGGCGCCCCGCTGCTGGTGTTGGGCGCGCCCGGCACGGCCTTCCTCTGGCTGCTTCCCCCTGCTGCGCGCCGCTGGACCGGCTCCTTCACCGAACGCACACGACCCGGAAAGACGATGGTCTACATGCTGTGGCAACCCGTGCTGCTGTGGAGCCTGTTCGCGCTCACGCTCTGGGTGTGGCACCTGCCCGCGCTCTACGAACACGCCCTGCGCAACGAGCTCTTCCACGACTTCCAGCACTTCACCTTCCTGATCACCGCCTGCCTGTTCTGGCGCGTACTTCTGGATCCCGTGAGCCGCCTGCGCCTCTCCCGCATGGGCGCCATCCTCTACCTCTTCCTCACCTCGCTGCATGCCACGCTGCTTGGCGTGTTCATGGCGCTGGCACCCTCCGTCTGGTACCCCACCTACGAAGGGCGCACCCTTAGCTGGAGCGTCACCGCACTGGAGGACCAACAGCTCGCCGGCCTCATCATGTGGATGCCCGCCTGCATGGCCTTCGCCGTCGTGGCCGCCATCTCCCTCGCCTTCTGGCTCGAAGGCACGTCGAAGACTCCCGCCCACCTATCCCACCCACGCACATGAAAGAAAGCAGGCTCGGTCTGGATGGCAAGATCCTGCTGGTGGTGGGCTTGCTGATGCTGGCGGTGATGCTGTGGCACTTGTGGGGACGGGGGTTCCATCGGGATCCGGGGGTGCCACATTTGGAGGTGCGGGGGTGAGGGGGCGATGAAGTGCTGCCCGAACGAAGAAGTTTTGATCCACTGCAGCCGGTAGTTGAAGGTCCGCATAGTTCAACTTTCACGAACAAAGAACGCCTGAACGGCCGAGGCCGGGTGTGACATGTGTCGCACCCGGCCCCGCCTGATAATTGTAGAAGGATCAGTGGTTCACCACGACACGATGTGTCGTAACATGTCCCGACTCGATCACTTGCAGGAAGTACATTCCCGAACGAGCTTCGCGGATCTCCAACGGTGTGAGCATGTTCGTTATGGCACCCTGTTGTATCAACTTGCCTGTGGCATCGTGGATGGTATAGTAGGTCTCCGCCCCAGGTAGTTCGGCCATTTGCAGCACGAAGGATCCATTCGAGGGGTTCGGGTACACACTGAGCGTCCCAGCAGTATGGTCCGTAATGCCCACCGAGCTGAAGGCGAACACCTCCGAGATGCTTGAGCATCCATTGGCGTCCGTTACACCCACCGTGTAATCCCCGTTCTCGGTCACCACCAGGAAGTCATCCGTGGCACCCGCAATGGGGTTGCCGTTGAGGTACCACTGGTATCCACTGCCTCCGGTGGCGAACAGTGTATCGATATTCTGACTGATCTGTGCGGCTGCGGGCAAGGGCCAAACCACCACATCGATCGCAGCGGATACATCCGAGCTGCAACCAGGGCCGGCCTCCACCACAAGGGCGTAGCTGCCGGAGGTGAACACCTCGATGCTTTGCTCCGTGGCACCATCGATGACGGCACCGTTCAGCGTCCACACGTAGTCAACACCGCTGACGTCCGTGGTGAGGATCACAGCGAGTCCATCGCAGAATGCGATGTCCCCTTCTGCGAAGATCGTCGGTGCATCCGGGTATGGTATTTCGTTCACCACCAGCACATCGGAGAAGGGCGAGAAACAACCTGCCGCATTCGTAGCAGCTACGGTATAATCGCCACCCTCAGTCACTTGCAGGAAGGGTTGGTCGGCACCGAGGATGGCCACCCCGTTCAGATACCACTGATAGCCATCGCCCACGGCACCGGCCGCTTGCAGTGCCACGCTGCCACCTTCACAGAACGTGGTCACGCCGGTGGAGGTCACTTGTGGTGCAGCGGGTGCGGCTTCCAGCACGATGGTGATCGCTGCGGAAACATCGGAATCGCAATTGGCCGCCGTGGTGGCGATGGCGCTGTACGCACCAGCCTCCGTAGCGATTAGCGTGGCCCCGGTCGCACCGGCTATGAGCGCCCCGTCCAGGTACCATTCGAATTCGGCACCAACATCACTGCTGGCGTCCAAGGTGACCGAACCACCAGCACAGAAGGTGGTGGGACCATTGGCACTCACAAGGGGTACCGCGGGGACATCCACAACGGTCACATCGACCGCCAGGGAAGGTGTGGAACCGCAACCGGCACTGTTCGTCGCGATCGCGGTATATGCACCTGTGGACGTGGCCACATACCCTGCTCCGGAAGCACCAGGGATCAAGTTGCCATCCTGGTACCACTGAAATGTGGCGCCTGGTTCGCCCGTGGCGTTCAAGCCGACACTTTCGCCCGTGCAGAAGGTGGTCGGATCCAGCGTGACGATCTCCGGGGCCGTCGGGGTGGGCTCCACGATCACCAGCGATCCAGCCGTGGGTTCGGAGGTGCAACCGGCAAGGCTGGTGGTTTGCACATGGTAGATCCCCGCATCGCTTGCCACGAGGGAGGAGCCATTCTCCCCGGCCAGCGGCATGCCGTCCATGTACCACTGGATCACCTCGTCGATACCGGAGGTCGTGTTCAACTCCACACTTCCACCCTGACAGAAGATGGTGCTACCCGAAGCGGTGATCTGGGGAGTGGCGGGAATGGGTTGCGACAGGATCGCGATGGCGGCGGAACCGGGCGAGGAACACCCGTTGGCAGTTGCGATAGCGGTGTATGAACCGGAGGCCGTTGCAATGAGTTGTTCGTCCGTCGCTCCGGGGATCTCAACACCATCGAGATACCACTGGAGCGTTGTTCCGAGATCGCTCGTTGCGGTCAGGGCGACACTCTCACCAGCGCAGAAAGTGGTCGGATCCAATGCCTGTACGACCGGAGTGCCGGGGAGTGCTCCCACCACCACGTCGATAGCATCGGAGATCGGCGACGTGCAGCCGGAGTTGCTGGTCGCCACGGCGGTGTATTGTCCCGGATCGCTCACGGAAAGATCGGCATCCGTTGCCCCAGGGATCAATGACCCATCGAGGTACCACTGAATGTTGTCGGCAGGACCGGCATCACTGGTCAACAGGACGCTGTTCCCCTGGCAGAAGGTGGTGCTACCGGAAGCGGTCAATGTCGGGGTCGACACGATCTCCACATCCACGATCGCTGCATCGCTGCTGAAGGTGCAGCCAGTGGCCGGGTCCGTGGCGAGCAACACATAGCTGCCTGGTGCATCAACGTTCAGTGTCAGACCGTCCGCATCGGCGATCGCATCGCCGTTCAAGCTCCACTGGTATGCGAGACCGGGAAGTCCTGAAATGTCGGTCGCTACGAGGGTGGCACTTCCCCCGGCACAGATCGGTACCGAAGTTTGGTCAAGCGCATATTCGGGCGCGGGGTTCACCACGACATCCACAACGTTGGAAGTACTGGCACCACATGCGTTGGAAACCGTGACCGTATAGCTACCGCTGGCCAGTGCCGTCAATTCGGCGCCGTCCGCATCGGCAAGGTCCACTCCATCCAGTTGCCATTGGTAATCCGCGCCAGGTACGGTATTGGCCGAGAGGGTCACGGTGCCGCCTTGACAGAATTCCGTGGCACCGGTGGCCAGGGCGAGTGCTTCAGGCGTCTCGCCGATGATGATGTCGAAACCATTGTCAGTACCGGTGAAAGCGGGATTGGTGGAAACCACCCGGATCCGGTAACCGGTGCCCAGGGGCGTGTTCGCGGGGATCGTAGCGTTGATGATCCCGCTCTGTGTGGAGTTCACCTGTCCAATGTTCACAGGGTTCGCAAAGCTGCCGGTGGCGTCGGAAAGCTGGGCACGGAAGATGTTGCCTGCCTGAAAGAAGCCACCCGCATTGAAGACACCGGTCTTCGCATAGTTCAGCGCGACGGAGGAGCCTGGGCAGAGGGTCTGGGCGAGAGGTGGGGTCAGTGTGATCGAGCGGGGCAGGTCGTAGAAGAAGATGTCAGTGACGATCTCAACTCCGAAGATCTCAATGGTGTTGATCTGCAGCACCGGTACCCGGATGCCGTTCGCCAACCACTTGTACTCGGTCACACGGGGACGATCGATCGAGAAGCCAAGGCTCACCAGGTCGGTCTGGATGGAGTCGCGTCCGTCCAACGTCGTTTTTACACGCAGGGCATTAAAGGATCCGCTGGGGGTTGTGATGGTACCCCAGCCGTCCACCACGTTGTTGCGTTCCTGCTCATAGCCATAGTAGGCCAGCGTAGGCAAATTGATGTTCCAGGCGGATTCTGAAGTGCTGGTGTTGCCGAAGTTCAGCGGCAACTCGTAGATCACATCATGCTCATCGAAGATGATGGGTATCGGCAAACCCCCGATCTCCACGCCGAAGCCCACCTTGCGATAGACCGAGTTGCTGCGGAAAAGGAAGGTGTATGGATCATCAAGTGGCAGCAGGGCATTGAACGGAATGTCCGTGCCTGCGGTGGCATGGTTCGCCCTGTTCGGGTTGAAGAAGATATCCGAGAACACGAAGCCATAGACGATGTTGGTGGAGCCGACACTCTGGTAGCCCCGGATATCCTGCCCTGCAGCTGTCAAACTGGCGAAGTTCCAGTTGAAGTTGGCACCTGTCGCTCCATAGTTGATGAAGGGGTTCAGGTTGGCGCGTGTGCGGGTGAGCGTGTTGCCCGCTTGAGGCATCTCGTTCAATCCGATGGTGATCTGGCCGATACAACTGGTGGCCAGTATCGCTGACATGAAGAGCGTAGTGATGCGCATGTTCGTTTTGGTTAAGCGGGCAGCAAGGTAAGGTGGTTCGTCGATGGAAATCAAGACTTCGTCGACAATAAGGTGCGACTTAGCGTCCTGCCATAGACGAGCACATCCCGAAATGGTGGCCTGAGATATTGACAGGAACGATGGGCACCGATCTAACGCAGCAACATCACATGACCGCTGACAGAGGAGTCATTTCCTTGAATATCAGTGTATTCAACGATAAAGAAATAAACTCCTTCCGATGCCCCTCGACCGCTCCATCCACGCATCAGATCACTTGTGGTATACAGCAGCAGCCCCCAGCGATCATACACCGAAAGCTGGGCGCGAAGGATACCGCGCGCTACGATCGGCAAGAATAGATCGTTGGTGCCGTCACCGTTCGGGCTGAATACATTGGGCATCTCCAATGCCGGGTCGCAGGAGATGAATTCCAAGCTGAATTGGAAGAAGTGCAGACATTGGCCCCCGACGATTTGGACATCATAGGTGCCCGAATGCTCCAGTATACGGATGGGTTCCTCGTAGCCATCCCACCACACGAAGCCCCCGGGGTTTCCGCTTAAGTCCACCACCAAGGGGTCGCCGATGCAATACTGGCCATCATGGAGGTTTTGGGAACCGGATACCTGTTCATACTGAACATGAATGGTGTCGCTGGCGGTGCAAGTGCCAACAGTCCCGGCCACCCAATAGGTACCGGCTCCCTCCACAGAGTATTCCGGGCCCATGCTACCGTCCTGCCAGGAATATGAAGCATCGGGAGCGCCTGCGCTCAGCACCAACACTTCGTCCGGGCAAAGGAGCGTGTCATTGCCCAATTGCACCATGGGTAGTGGTTGCACCAGCACATTCACCGTGTCGGATACGGTACATCCGTTCACCGTCACGCTCACATGGATCGTTCCAGGTCCGGAAACACCGAGCATTGGTCCTGTACTGCCATCGTTCCACTGGTACGAGGCATTGGCAACCGTGGCGTCGAACAGCAGTAGTTGTCCTGCACATATCGTGGTATCGTTCCCCAGATCCACCTGTGGCCGCACCACAACGTCAACGGTATGGTACGCTGTGTCCTCCCCAACCACAATGAAGTAGGTGGTGGCTACCTGTGGCGAAACCCACAACAGGGTATCGTTGCCCAGAACGCCCCCTGATCCATCATCGGAGTACCACAGCACATCCACTCCGCCATTCACCGCTGTAAGTATGGTGCTATCTCCAAGGCAGATGGTATCCGACCCGATGATCGACGGTTCGTCCGTCACGGGCACCACTGCGATCTCGTCCACGAAGTACGCTGCGTACTGCATGGGCATGGCACCCGTGTTGATGATCGAGGTGTTCGCATCATTCCTGAAATTGCCGATGGTGATGTATGCATGTGGCGCATCAGCCACGAATTCTCCGGCCACCTCCACCCAGCCGTCGGTGGTCGTGATCACGGACGTGGTTTCCACTTGAGGGGTTATCGGCAGGCTCACCCAGGAAGGGGACCCTATGGCGGTGGTGGAGAAATGGAACCCGATCCCATCGCTGGCGAAGCGGCTTCGATCACCAAGGGAGACCTGCATGGATGCCCGGTACAGTTGGCCTGGGACGAGCGGCTGCAGCAACTCAGCCTGCATGTATTCGCGCGTTTCGGTGGCGCACCCCTGGCAATAAGTGATCAAGGCGGCCATGGCCTCACCGCCCGCAGGTTGTTCAGACCCCCAGGCATTGCTCGCCGTGGAGCCTATGGCGGTATTGGGGCAGGAAACGGCCAGGGAAGTGTGGCAGATATCGGGACTGCCTAACGTGGGTGTGGACCAGTTGTCCACAAGGTTATTGAAGTTAATGGTGGAGAATACCCCGCAGAAGGGTGTAGTGTTCTCCAGTCCCGGGTTGGGTACGAGGTTTTGTGCCACACAGGGCAAGGCCGACCAAGCCAGTACGCATACTTGCAGGGAACGTTGCCAGGTGGACATTCGGGATCGTACCAACGGTTCGGTGCTACTGGTCGGTTCCGTGTTCCGTACGAAGGTAGGGGGGCGACCCTGGATGTGCTGTGTGATCTCCACGCTGATGAGCATGGAACCCTGCACAAGTTCATGTACGCTGGAATATGCTACATCGTGCCTCATGGTAAGTCCGTCGAATGTCGGGTCCGGTGGTGGAACCCGGCCATTCGGTAGCGCGTACCCTTCATGAACAAACAAAGCCTCCAGCCATGGAAAAGCGCATTACCCGGAACCGCTTCGGCATACTTGCCTTCGTAGCGATGTTCGCCGTACACGTTGATGCGAAACCACCGTCAGGTCCACCCACTGAGATGGTCATATTGAACGGTTGGTTGCACGTGAACGACCTCAATATGGAGAACGTCGTACTCCGCGTGGAGGTGGATGGTGCCACTGTACGTACCCGGGTTTCCGAGAGTGGACGTTTCGTAGTGTCCCTCCCTGCAGGGGCCGAGGCCCGGTTACGCTTTGAAAAACCTGGACACCTTGCCAAGGAAGTGCTGGTGGATACACGTCATTCCAAGGATGGGGGTGACAGGCACAAACCAAGAAAGGTGAAGCTTGCCGTGGTATTGGAACTGGAAAGACATATGGCAGGTCTGGACTACGCCGGACCGGTGGGCACCCTCGGTTTTGAAGAGGGAGGAGGTTGCGTTGCGGTGGAACACCATCGGAACATGGTACTAGGGCAAAGCCAGAAGCCCATGGTGTTCTGATCTCTTAAATACGCCTAACCATGTTCAGGGGTCACGCCGAAAGGTGTGGCCCCTGTTTTTGTGAGGAGCGCGCGAACGAACCCCACGCCCCAATGGAGGTATGAACGTTCCGATACTACTTGAACGCCGCCAGCCCTGTCACCTCCATGCCCGTGATGAGCAGGTGGATGTCGTGCGTGCCTTCGTAGGTCACCACACTTTCCAGGTTCATCATGTGGCGCATGATGGGGTACTCGTTGGTGATGCCCATGCCGCCCAGGATCTGGCGGGCTTCACGTGCCACGGTCAGCGCGAGGTGGACGTTGTTCCGCTTGGCCATGCTGATCTGCGCGGTGCTGGCACGACCCTCGTTGCGCAGCACGCCCAAGCGCCAGGTCAGCAATTGTGCCTTGGTGATCTCCGTGATCATCTCGGCGAGCTTCTTCTGAGTAAGCTGGAACTGGCCGATGGGCTTGACGAACTGGATGCGCTCCTTGCTATAGCGGAGCGCCGTGTCATAGCACTCCATGGCCACGCCAAGTGTGCCCCAGGCGATACCGTATCGAGCGCTGTCCAGGCAACCCAGTGGGGCGCCGAGGCCGCTCTTGTTGGGGAGCAGGTTGGCCTTGGGCACCTTCACATTGTCGAAGACCAGTTCCCCTGTGGGACTTGCGCGCAAGGAAAGCTTGCCATGCGTGGTGGGTGTGGTGAAGCCTTCCATGCCGCGCTCCACCAACAGGCCATGGATCCGCCCCTCGGTGTTCTCGGCCTTGGCCCATACCACGGCCACATCGGCCAGCGGGCTGTTGCTGATCCACATCTTGGCGCCGTTCAACAGGTAATGGTCGCCCTTGTCCTGGAAGGTGGTGACCATGCCGCCGGGGTTGCTGCCGTGGTCCGGCTCGGTAAGACCGAAACAGCCGATCTTCTTGCCATGGGCCAGATCGGGCAACCACTTCATCTTCTGCTCTTCGCTGCCGTACTTCCAGATCGGGTACATCACCAAGCTGCCCTGCACACTACACAGGCTGCGCAGGCCGCTGTCGCAGCGTTCGATCTCCTGCATGATCAGTCCATAGCTGATCTGGTCCAGGCCCATGCCGCCATATTCCACCGGGACCATGGGACCGAAGGCACCGATCTCGGCTAGTCCCGGGATGATATCGGCGTTGAAGGTCCCTTGTTCGAAACGGTCCTCGATGATCGGTTTGAGGTGCTTGCTGACGTGCTTGCGTGCCGTATCCCGGATCAATTTGTGCTCTTCCGTGAACAGCTCGTCCACCAGATAATGATCGTGACCTTGGAACAGGTCCGTGGCGTTGCGCTGTTGCTGTGCAGTGGTCGTGCTCATGGGAGAGAGGCGTTTGATGATGCGCCGGGCTGCGAAATTAGGCAAGGGCGATGGGGTGTGGCCCTTGCATGCCATCTACTTTTGCCCACGTGAAGGACAACCCTCCCTTGGACACCTTGCGCGTAACCGACCCACTGAATGCGGAGTGGGTCACCGCCCTACTGGTACTGGTGTTCATCGCATTGGCTTGGACGAACATAAGTTCACCGCGAAAGTGGCGTTTACTGGCCCAATCCATGTTCCGTATGCGACTTGGCCGACAAACGCTGCGCGAAGAGATCGATCTGCGCGACCGTACTTTTCTAGGCCTTCTGGTGGTCTCCATTTCGATCCTGGCCCTTTTCCTATGGCAGGCCTTTGTGCTCGTGGGCCCGGCGATCGTTCCATCCTATCCCAGGTTGATGATGATCACGGCAGGGGTGTTGGCGATACAAGCCGTGCTACCTTGGATGTTGGGGGGGCTGATACAAGCGGACAGTGGTTTGTCGGAGCATCAGGCAACAGGTCTTCTGCTGTTCATACTTACCGGCATGCTGCTGCTGCCCGCCACCGTGCTTCTGGCATATCGCAGTGCATGGCGGGAAGAACTTCTCTGGGCGGGTTTCGTCGTTTTGGTGCTTTCCCTGCTGTACCGCTGGATCCGTGCCGCCTGGATCGGGCTTGGGGAAGGGGTCCCGCTCAGGTACATATTACTATACCTTTGCGCCGCTGAAATGGTTCCGGTCGTGGTTCTGATCACCGCATTGCGTCGTTCCATCCTTCCGCTGTCCCACACCTAAGCCGGTCGGCCTTGAAGATCAAGACCATTCTCGTATCGCAACCCGAACCGACCGACGAGAAGTCCCCTTACTTCGAGTTGGCTCGGAAATACGGTCTGAAGATCGATTTCCGTCCCTTCATCAAAGTTGAAGCTGTGGATGGTCAGGAATTCAGGCAGGAACGCATCAATGTGCTGGACCATTCGGCGATCGTGCTCACCAGCCGCAATGCGGTGGACCACTTCTTCCGGATGTGCAAGGAATTGCGTCTAACGGTCCCCGAGACCATGAAGTACTTCTGTGTATCGGAATCCGTGGCATACTACGTCCAGAAGTACATCATTTACCGAAAGCGCAAGGTGTTCATCGGCAAGCAGACCTTCGCCGACCTCATGGACGTGATCAAGAAGCACAAGGACGAGAAATATCTGGTCCCATGCAGCGACATCCAGAAAGAGGAGATCCCGGCCATGCTGGACAAGGCCAATGTGAAGTACACCAATGCCGTGTTCTACCGAACGGTGTCCAGCAACCTTTCCGACATCAAGGAGCTGACCTACGATATGCTGGTGTTCTTCAGTCCCGCTGGTATCGAAAGCCTGCGCAAGAATTTCCCGGACTTCGTTCAGGGTGATGTGCGTATCGCGGCGTTCGGTCCTTCCACGGCAAGGGCGGTGGAGGCCAGCGGCTTGCGTCTCGATCTGCAGGCACCGCTACCGGAAGCTCCTTCCATGACGGGTGCGATCGAACTGTTCATCAAGCGACAGAGCAAGAAGAAATAGTTTTCCCAGCGGGCTTCCTCTGCTTGTTCCATTGGTTCCTGGGTGTAAGGTGATGATCGCCAGGACATGACCACCGACATACCTCAGCAGCCGAGGCCGACCTTCCGCAAGCACGAACGGCTCACTGGTGTCACACGGATCAAAGAGGTGGTCGTGAAAGGAAGGTCCGTGCATGTGGCGCCCTTCAAACTGGTGGGCCGCCGGATGGTGCTGCCCACTTCAGCCGCCGCCCAGGTCGCATTCGCCGTGCCCAAACGGCATTTGCGCCATGCTGTGCAGCGTAACCGGATGAAGCGCATGATGCGCGAGGCATACCGCTTGAACAAGGCGCGTTACCATGCCCTATTGAGCGAACGGGGTGCACAATGTGCCTGGTTGTTCATCCATCAAAGCAGCAACGTCCTGTCACAGGCGGAGGTCACCCTGAAAATAACGCGCGCGTTGGACCGTTGGATGGAACAACATGGGTAGGTTACTGGCATGGCCGTTGATAGCATTGATACGCTTGTACCAATTCATGCTCTCCCCGCTGCTTCCTGGTTCATGCCGATACCAACCCACCTGCTCGGAGTATGGAGCGCAGGCGTTGCGGAGATTCGGAGCGTTCCGCGGCGGTTGGCTCACCCTGAAGCGCTTCCTATCTTGTAACCCTTGGGGCGGTCATGGCCATGATCCCGTCCCTGAAGAACCGAATCACCATGGATAAGCAGAACCGACCCGTGCGGAAATGGAAACTCTGGCTCTTCGCTGGCGCACTTGCCGGCAGTGGGGCACTCACCATTGCAGCAGGTGACAGTTACTTCGAGATCAGTAAGAACCTGGAGATCTTCACGGAGCTGTATAAGGAGCTCAACATCTACTACGTGGATGAGACCCAGCCGGGCAAATTGATGAAGACGGGCATCGACGCCATGCTGTCCTCGCTGGACCCGTACACCCAGTACATCCCGGAAAGCGACATGGAGGACTATCGCTTCATGACCACCGGGCAATACGGCGGCATCGGTGCGTTGATCAAACGCAAGGACGATCTGGTGGTGATCAGCGAACCGTATGAAGGCTTCCCAGCCATGAAGGCCGGGATCCGTGCCGGGGATGTGATCCACGAGGTGGATGGGCGCAAGGTGTCCGGTATGGATACGGAGGAGGTTAGCAAATTGCTGAAGGGTCAGGCCGGCTCCCCTGTGAAGGTGTTCATACACCGCGATGGTGGCGAACCAGTGGAGCACGTGCTCACACGGGAGGAGATCAAGATACCCGATGTGCCTTACAAAGCGATCATCGAGGGCAGTAATGGTGTTGGGTACATCAAGCTGAACAGCTTTACCCAGACGGCAGGCCAGGAAGTGAGGTCCGCCATGAAGGAGTTGAAGGACCAAGGTGCCACCAAGCTGGTACTTGACCTGCGAGGCAATGGAGGAGGACTGCTGCGCGAAGCGGTGAACATCGTCAACCTCTTCGTGCCACGCAACCAGTTGGTAGTGGAGACCAAGGGGCGCATCTCAGAATGGGACAAGACCTACAAGACCTTGAGCGAGCCATTGGACGCTGAGATCCCCCTGGTGGTGTTGGTGGACGGGCAGAGTGCCAGTGCCAGTGAGATCGTGAGCGGTGCACTGCAGGATCTGGATCGTGCCGTGGTGGTGGGGGAGCGCACATTCGGCAAGGGCCTTGTGCAACAGACGCGCGACCTGCGGTACAACAGCAAGGTGAAGGTCACGGTGGCCAAGTATTACATCCCGAGCGGGCGCTGTATCCAGAAGCTGGACTACGCGCACCGCGACAGTACCGGCCAGGTTAGTGAGGTGAAGGAGGATGCGATCGCAGAGTTCAAGACCCGCAATGGGCGACCCGTATTCGATGGAAGGGGTGTATTCCCGGACATCAGCGTGGAGGACCCCGAGCTTGCGAAGGTGGTGGGAGGATTGTTCCAGGCAGATGCCTTCTTCGACTTTGCGACGAGTTACCGGAACACCCACGAGGATATCGGCCCTGCCGAGAGCTTCCATATCAGCGACCCGCTGTACCAGGAGTTCATCGCTTACATCAATGGCCGTGAGATCGACTATGACACTGAGAGCATGGAGGCCTTGGACCGGTTGGTGGAAACGGCCAAGCAGGAGCGCTATTACGAACACACGAAGGAACGGATCGATGCTCTTCGCAACGAGTTGGCACCCGATCGTAGCCAGGACCTGCTCAGGTTCCGAGCGGACATTGAGGAGGTGTTGCGCAACGAGATCGTCTCCCGCTATCACTTCCAGACCGGTCGTGCGAAAGCTGCCATGAGCACCGATCCATATATCCTGAAGTCCTTGGAAGTGTTGCAGGATGACAGCTACAACGCTGTGCTGGCCGGTGAGGTCAAGGCCGGTAAATAGGGCGGCGGCGGTCGTGGCCGGTCAGGTGTGATCCCATGTGGACCAAAGCCACATTCGGTCGGGTGCATGTGGCCTCCATTGCTCTATGTGCCATCATGGTGCCTTGGAGCACCGCCTACCTCAGCATCGCTCAGATGCTGATGGTGGTGAATTGGCTCGCCTGGGGCATCTCACAACGGGACTTGGGCTCACGTTCCCGGCAGGCCTTCACCGCCCTTCCCTCGGCGGTCTTTCTGTCCATCCTGGGCGTGCACGTAGTGGGCTTGCTATGGACCTCATCCGAGGGTATGCCCTGGGGTCTGGACCTGACTAGGATACTCCTGCCTGTGCTCACCTTCGGTGTGGTCTTGTCAAGTACACCACGTCTTACCTCCAGGGAACTACGCACCATACTTCTCCTCGGGGCTTGGAGCGTGGTGGTCAGCACCGTGGTATGCATACTGATCGCCGACCCCGGAAGCGATTATCGGGATATGTCGGTATTCATCAGCCATATTCGACTGGCGCTGTTGCTCGCCTTCGCAGTGGTGGTTCTTCTGTACCATGCACCGGGACCCTGGTGGCGCTGGGTCGTTCACGCTATTGCGATCGCTTGGGCCTTGCATTACATCAATCGCCTCGGTAGTCTGCAATCCATGGCCTTGCTTGTGTTGATCGCTGCAGTGTTCGTATGGCGCAGTGCGCTCAGACGGAGGCCCGCGGTCCGGGTCACGGTACGCTCCCTCTTGGTGATCATCCTACTGGGTGCGGTCGGAGCGATCGTCAATACCATTCAACAGCGGTACTCCCTACCCCCGATGGAGTTGGCTGACTCATTGGAATTTACGGCAGGGGGGGAGGTCTATATGCACGACCTTGAGAATCCCCAGCAGGAGAATGGTGAACATGTGTGGACCTGGATCGCGATCAATGAACTCTACCGGACCTGGCCGCATCGCAGCGACAGGCCCCTTTCGGGAAACGATCAACGGGGCCACCCTCTATACGGCACCCTCGTTCGCTATATGACCTCACTTGGACTGCGGAAGGACAGTGTGGGTGTGATGGCGATGAGTGAGGACGACGTGCGCAACATAGAACGGGGAGTACCCAGTGTACAGGACGGAACCCGTTCCCAGCTGCATGAGCGCATCGACGAGGTACTTCTCGAGATCGAGCAGTACCGCGCCTATGGTCGGGTCAATGGACATTCGGTCACCATGCGCCTGGAATTCAAGAAGGTGGGATGGTCCATTGCACGCGCACATTGGCCCACGGGTGTCGGTACAGGGGATACGCAGGTTGCCTTCAACGCCGCCTATGAGCGTATGGACACAAGACTGGATCCACGTTGGTGGCTTCGTGCACACGACCAGTATCTCACCTGGTTGATAAGCTTTGGGGTGTTCGGGCTGCTCTGGTTGTTGTTCGCGATCGTGTGGCCTGCCTGGCGACTGCACGCCTGGCGGGATCCCCTGTTCATAGCCTGGGCCATTCTGTTCGCCGGAGCCAGCCTTACCGACGATACCTTGGAAACACAGGCCGGAGCCACCTTCTTCGCACTGTACTACGCCTTGTTCGTGTTCGCTGCTCCGCGATCGAAGGAGGGCGGTCCGGATCAGGAAGCGTGATACACCTCGGCCATCACAGCCCTGTATTCCTTCAGGGTCGCTGCAGCCACAGCCTCCGGCAGGTGACGTTGCAATACCTCCCTTCCTCCTTCCACCAGACGCTGGCGCAGATCGGCATCACTTATCACCCTGGTCACCGACCCTGCCAGGCAGGCCGTATCGCCGACCGCGCACAGTAGCCCGCTCCGGCCGTGGTGCACGATCTCCGGAATGCCCCCGGCACGCGTGGCCACCACGGGAATGTCGCATGCGAACGCATCGAGAATGCTGGTACCCAATCCTTCGGTGCGCGAGGTGATCAGGAATACATCCAGCTCCCGCAACAAGATGGGAACATCCTCTTGGAAGCCTGTGAAATGAACCCGGCCTTCCAGCCCAAGTACGTTGCGCTGTTCCTCCAAGGCATTGCGCAGCGGCCCCTCCCCGATCAGCACCCCATGCACTGCTGATCCCCGATCGCGAAGCAGGCCGATGGTACTGATGAATGTTCCAAGGTCCTTGTGCGGGGCCAGGGCGGCCACGCAACCCACAAGCGCCACGCCGTCATCGACCTGCAACAGGGTCCGCAGCCTTCCATCGGAAGGGGCGGCGAAGCGAGCCGGATCCACGCCTGAGTGCACAGTGCGCAGCACCTTCGGATCACCCAGCCCGGCTGCTGTGATCTCGCGGATGGCATCGCTTACACATAGGATGCGACGCACCCGGCGATGTCCATATTTGAATCGTGCGCTGATCCCGCTATGGATGGGGAAGTCCACCCGGCGGCTCACCACCAATGGAAGGCGCATTCCGAAAAAGTTGTTACCCAATACAGCGGCCGTATGTCCGTGTGAGTCGTGGGTGTGTATCAGCGTCGCGCCTACCTCCTTCGCAACGCGAGAGAGTTGGTGACCCAGACGAAGATCGAAGGCCATGCCAGGTCGGAACGTACGGACCGGAACCCCGGCCTCCCTCATACGTTCGCCGAGCGGAGAAGCCGTTGGGCAAAGGAGCGTCTGTGGCACACCCGAAGCTGCCAGCTCCCTGCATAAGTAGGCCACTTGTTGTTCCCCACCCCGCCAGTTCTTGGCGGTGCTCAAGTGCAGCACATGCAGCGGCTCGGTCATGGGGCTTGCCGCTTGTTCAACGCGCGCAGCTTGGCATACTTCAAGAATTTGGCATGGGCCGAGACGGAGGCGATCACCAGGCCATGGAAGCCATCGAGGAAGCCGAGGCGCACGATATAGTCCCAGAGGAATTTCACCACGGGAGCGAACAGCACTTTGTAGAGATGCCCCTGCTGCCCCTTGGCCGCCTTGGCAGTGGCAGCGATGTCGGTGAAGTAGTTCACCTGCTGGATGTGTTCGCCGATCGTGTTGTAGCCGTAGTGCAGGATGTTCCCCTGCAAATGGGAGATCCGGCTTCCGTCTTCCATTTCGTAGCGATCGTGCGGGTTGGTGCCTCCCCAACGGCCCTTGCCGGTATCCCACAGGCGCAGCTTGCGATCGGGATACCAGCCACCGTGGCGTATCCAGGTACCGCAATAATTCGTCAAGCGGTTCATGGAATGCCCATCGGCCTCTCCTTCCTTGGCGGCACGGATGCTTTGGACCAGGGTTTCGTCGAGGGCCTCGTCGGCATCCAACGAAAGCACGAAGGGATATCTGGCGTGGGTGATCGCCCGGTTCTTTTGTTCGATGTGCCCATCGAACGGGTGTTGCACGAAGCGCGCTCCGTGTTCCCGCACAATGGCTTCGGTGCGATCGGTACTGAAGGAATCCAGTACCACCACATCATCGGCAACATCCTTTACCGATACGAGGCAACGACCGATGTTGGGTTCCTCGTTGAAGGTGATGATGACCACCGAGAGCGGGCGCATGGGCCGAAAGCTACACTTCACCTTGGGCACGAAGGCCACTCATGAAAATGGGATCCACCTTCCTTTCGCGGGAAGGGACCACTGGAAATCAAAACAGAGGGCCGGGGCCCTCTGTTTCGTGGATACATAGAACGGGTACTAGTACAAGTGTGCCACGACGAACTTGCCTCGCGCCACTTCCCGGTCGCGGCCCATCACCCGATAGGTGTAGAGGCCATTGGCAAGGTCAGCGGTGGTCAAGGTTGCGCGGCCATTGTCGGTGGTCTTGGTCGCCACCAGGCGACCGGTGTTGTCCAGCAGTTCGATCACGAGACGTTCCGTGGCCAGGTCGCCTTCCATGTCGAAGAAGATGTCGCGGTCCGCCGGATTTGGGAACATGGTAACTCCGCTGTTCTCCTCCGCTTGATCGATGCCTGTGGCGATATCCACTGTCACTTGCACGGGATCGCTTTCGCACATCACACCCGGGGTGCGTACCTCCCAATCGTAGAAGAAGTAGTAAAGCGCCAGGGTATTACCACCGGTCACATTGGTGCCGGTGACCGAGCCCACCGTCCCGAGTGCAAATGGGTACTGTGGGTTGCTGCCAATACCATCGCGCCACAGTTGCGGGTTGCCGCTCATGATGCGCAGGCCGTACTGACCAGGGCCGGGCACGTCGAAGTTGAGTTGCACCCGGCTCTCACCATCGGGAACGGCGAAGTTGCCTTGGGCCAGCACGGCCCCGCCCTGTGCGTTGATCAAGCCGATGGGTCTGTTGCCGGCACCATTGGCGTACACCTTCACGGAACGGATGGTGAACGCCTCGGTGGCCGTGAAGCGCAGGTAGTAGTCGCCATTGGTATGGTACTGGCCCGTGGGACTGTTGTCGGTCTTGGCACCATAGGCGGTCACCATGCCGTCCACCGCAGCGCTGGTGAGCCAATAGTCCGTGGTGCTGTTGTTGAAGGGCGACTCCCAGGTGTTGCCGGAGCCGATGGGTGCTCCACCGGGCGCACTGTACCAGGTGATGTTGTTACCGGTGGCATTGAGCGTGGCGGTGCCCGGGGCGGGTAGGAATACATCGTCGGCCGTGGGTGGAACGGGCGTGTCCAGCATGTTCACCACCACCGCATCGCTCGTGAGTTGTTCGCAGCCGTTGTCCACGGTCACGGTATAGGAACCACCTTCGGTCACCTCGATGCTTTGCTCTACCGAGCCATTGCTCCAGAGGATACCGGTCGCAGCGGAGGAACTGAGTGTAAAGCTCTCGCCTGCACAGAATGCCGGGAATCCCTCGGTGGCGATCGTGGGCTGGGAAAGTACAGGCGGTGTCAGCATCGTGCTGGTTGAAAAACCACTGGTCTCATCGCCGCAATCGGATTCCACTTGGAACTCATACGCGGTGCAGGGTGCCAGGCCAGTTACATCGTAAAAGTTGTCATCGAGCCCTGTCACCCCCACCCAGTCGGTGGAACCTACGGGACGGTAGCGTATGGTGAAGGGGCCGCCGACGAAGGAGGTCCATGCGTAGGTGGCCGCACCGATGCCGGTTTCCACCACGTTGCCTCCGTAGGGCGCAGGGCAGCTGCCGCAGGCCGCCATGATCATGGTCATGCTGTTGCCCGAGTTGATGCGTCCACCGGTCACGGTGTTGCCCGGCAGGTTGCCCACCTGTTCAACACCATTGAAGAGCATTTGGCGGATGTACAAGGCACCTGCTTCGGGATCGCTCTGTACCAGGCCCATCAACGAGGCACAGGGAGCGCTGTACAGCAGGCCGATCACACCGGCCGTAAGGGGGCTGGCGAAGCTGGTGCCGCTGGTGCTGCCATAGCCGTTGGTGCCGGTGGTGGTGAATACACCGCCTCCGGGAGCGCCCACATCGATCGTGGTGGCACCGTAACCGCTGAAGGTGCGCACATCCACATTGTTGGTGGCGGTCACGCTCACCATGAAATCGCTGCCGCACGCTGTTGGCATGTCTCCGACCACGTCGATGTTCACATTGTTGTTCGCTGTGGCACCGCAGTTCAGGATGCCCGCCGTGCCCAACGTATCGTACATCGCGCACCAGAGGGGATAGCTATCGGGGTTGGCACCATCGATGCCCCAGCTGGCGTTGGTGGACACCACGAAGGCGCCCTCTGTACCATTGCTGTTGTTGTAACGGCGGCGCATCTGCAAGGGGTAGGTGTAGGCCGTGATCACGTTGGCCTGCGAGGCACTGGCGTAGGTCACCACCATCATCTTCACGTTCCAGTTGGCGCCCACCATGCCCAGTCCGTTGTCGCCAACGGCGCCGATCATGCCGGCCACCTGGGTGCCGTGGTTGCCGTTGTACACGTTGTCGTTGTTGCCGCCGGGGTTCCAGCCACGGTAGTCGTCCACGTAGCCGTTGCCGTCGTCATCGATGCCGTTGTTGGGGATCTCGGCATGGTTGAACCAGCGGTTGGCGCTGAGGTCGGGGTGTTGGGTGTTGGCTCCCTCGATGATGCAGACCACGATGGTATCACCCGTGGCGGTCAGGCCACCGGTACTGAAGTCCCATGCGATCTCGCTGTCGATGTTCTGGTGGTGCCATTGCTGTGCGTACTGGGGATCATCGGGTGCGACCCGTTCCGTCACCGGATGGTCGTTCTGTGCGATCATCACCATGGGGTGCCGTTTTACAGCTTC
>JBGTIB010000271.1:0-17853 GCA_041745875.1 Flavobacteriales bacterium
GATGTGACCCTGGAGATCAACTCCGACCTCAGTGCCAGCCAGACCACCTGGGAGATCGCCGATGCGAACACCAGCACCGTGGTGTGCAGCGGTGGTCCATACTTCGATGGCTTCCAGCTGAACATCCCCACCAACTGCTGCCTGTCCGAAGGTTGCTACACCCTGGCGGTTTACGACAGCGGTGGCGATGGCATGTTGAACGGCTTCAACGGTGGCTACCAGTTGCGCAATGCGGCGGACAATCGTCGGATCATCGACAACCAGTCGAACGGCAACTTCGGCAGCGAGAGCAGCATCACCGGCAACGCCTACAGTTTCTGCGTACCGATCGGCGATGATGCACTGATCTACACCAGCTGCGACAAGTACTGGTGGAGGACCGCCGAGTACATTGTGGCCACGGAGAACGCTGCGGTGAGCGCAGTGTATGTGGTCGGTGGAGCCAACAACATCCAAAGCCCCACCACGGGTTATGAGTTCTGGTTCTACAACCCGAACGGTGGGTACAGCTTCCGCAAGTTCCGCAGCCACAACATCACCGATGGCTATGCGAACATCGGCCCTGCGCGTACCTGCCACCTGAAGATCAACAATTGGGCGGCGGCGAGCCATATCCCGGAGAACCAGTTGATGAACGTGCGTGTGCGTGGTCGTGTCCTGGGGTTGAACGAACCCTGGGGACCTGCTTGCCGCTTCGTGCGCGACCAGGCGATGGCCCTGTGCCCGCCCACCAAGTTGATGGACATTCCCGGCAACGTGAACCTGAGCTGCGGCCAGTTCCGCCAGTTCGTAAGTGGGCAGCGGGTATATGCGCGTCCTGTGGGCGGTGCCACCCAGTACCAGTGGCGTTTCCGGATCCCTGCCGAGAATGTGGAGATCGTGCGCACCACCAACAACTACATCCTGAACTTCCCCTGGAACCTGGCGCTGGCCGATCACCTGTTGCCCGGCAAGACCTACGAGGTGGATGTGCGGGCCTTCAAGGGCGGTGCGTGGTGCATCGATCCCTTGGATGCCGACAGTGTGTGGGGTGATGTATGCCTGCTCACCATCCAGGCACCGCCTGCTGTTGGCGGTAACCAGAACATCGCCATGGAGAACGCGGGCGGCCTCAACATTTGGCCCAACCCCAATATCGGTGACCAGTTCTGGATCTCCATGGACGAGATCGCGGAAGATGTGATGACCGTGGCGGTTGACATCCACGACCTCTCCGGCAAGCGTGTGATCGCACGCGAGATCCCTGTGAACGACCGCGATCTGAACACGGTGATCGAACTGAACGGCGAGATCGCAACGGGTATGTACCTGGTGAACATTACGGCAGGGGAGAAGCGGTGGACAGAGCGACTGATGATCGCCGACTGATCGTTCGAGAAAGCACAAAAATGGTTGGGCCGCTCAGCAATGGGCGGCCCGATCATTTTTGGAGCCGCGTGTATTTGAAACCCTCCTTATATATGGCATAGAGGGTTACCGATCGAGCGGGAGGGTTGGAACTTGGGGTTCCAATGGTTGGGATGCGTCATGCCCCGATCACATCCCCGACATTGATCATTCGTAATGGCGGGGTAACATCCACCCCGCTGCCTTGAGTGAATCTTGTCGGCCCTTACCAAGGTGTCATGTGCCGTGCATTTCTGCTGCTCACGTTGATGGTCGTTTCCGGAATGGTACTGGGCCAGGGCACCATCAGGGGCGTGGTATCCGATGCCCAGGGGGAAACCTTGATCGGCGCCACCGTCGTGTTGAAGAGCGCTCCTTCGGTCGGTGTGATCACCGACCTCGACGGACGGTACTCCCTTGAACTTATATCCGCCGTTCCTGAGACCCTGGTCGTTTCTTTCGTCGGGTTCAAGAGCACGGAGATCCCGGTGGCACCCAGGAATGGGGAGGTCGTGATCGTCAATGTGGAGCTGGCCAGTGGGAACATCGAACTGGAGGCGGTCGAAGTGGTAGGCAAGGCCAGGCGATCGGGCGATACCTACCTCGATCGCATGAAGGCCCAGGCGCCCTCAGGCATGGACTTCATCTCGCGCGACGGCATGCTCAAGAGTGGTGATTCCGATGCCGCATCCGCGGTGAAGCGTGTCACCGGAGTTTCAACCGTTGGTGCCTTTGTTACCGTGCGTGGATTGGCGGACCGCTATCTGGTGACCACATTGAACAGCAGCCGGATCCCGACGCTGGACCCCTTCACCAACAACCTGCGGCTGGACCTGTTCCCCACCGGGATGATGGACAATATCATCATCACCAAGTCCCAAACACCCGACCTGCCGGGCGATTGGTCGGGTGCCTATCTGTCCATGAACACGAGCGACTATCCGGATCGCTTGCAGGTTTCCTTCGCCACTACTGTCGGATACAACGCCAACAGCACTTTCAAGAACATCGTGTCCGCCGGCACAAGCCCTACGGACCGTTTCGGTCGGGATGATGGGACGCGGGGCATCCCTTCCGGTCTTCCAGCGGAGGTGGATGACTATCCCATGTTCATCGATCCCAACCTGTACCAGCAGCTGGGGCTCCTTGGTCAGCAAGGTCTGTTGAACAACTACGGGATACAGTCCACCACACCCGGTTTTTCCTCGGGTACCATGAGCACGAACAATGTGCTCCAGCATGTGATGCTCGTTGGGCTGGGCCTGTTGCCTGCCGGGTTCATCCACAATCCTTCAGCCGTGCAGGACGCTGTGGCATCCTACAATTCCACCTACGACCTTGCCTACTTCTCCCCATTGGTGAACGGGGACCTGGCCAGCTACAACACCAAATGGGACAACAGTCGCTGGCGTGTGGGGACCGCCGATGCCGATCCGAACTACAACTTCTCGTTGAACATCGGGAACCAGCTCGACCTGAAGCGCAAGAAAGGTGCATCAAGACAACTGGGCTATCTGGTCGGCTTCAGGTATTCCACCGAAACCCTGAACGACGAAGGTGCCACGATCACCAGGACGATCGAACGCTTCGAGGATGAGACGCCCGGCGACCAGTTCAAAAGGCAGGGTGAGCAGCGGGTGAGCCAGGTATCGCACGGTTGGAACGTGCTGGGGAACCTGGGCTTCAAACTGGATCGCAACAACTCCTTTTCCTTGATGGCCATGGGCAATGTGCTGGGCCAGAACAACGCACGGTACCTGGTGTTCCTGGACCAGACCGTGAGCGGCGAAACATTCGTTTCGGAGGACCAGTTCTGGGAACAGCGCAGACTGTGGGTCTTCCAGTACGGTAGCAAGCACTATATACCGGCCTTGGCCTGGACCGTCACCGCCGATGCATCGTACTCGAACGGCGGGCGTGACGTACTCGACCTGATGACCGTGCAGTACGTTCAACCACCACCCGGACAACCTATCATCGATGTGGACGGCGCTCTCACGCCACCGGGCCGGATATTCCGCTTTCTCAATGAGGAGATGCTGGATACGAAGCTCGGTGTGGAGATCCCCCTGGGTGGTGATCCCGCCATTGTGCGCAAGCTGAAACTGGGTGGATCCCACCGTTGGAACCAGCGGACCAACGACCAGCGCTACTATGTGGTACTGGGTGCTCCGGGACCTGCGCAATGGGAGGAGCCCGGACGCTTCGAGATGCGTCCTGACGGCCGGTTCACCTCCACCTACGCGCCCTTCGGTTCATTCAAGGACAACGACATCGGCATCCTGACCGTGGCCGGTTTCCATGCCATGACCGACTATGCGTTCGACCGTCGCCTACGGTTCGCGGGCGGCCTTCGCGTGGAGCATACGGACCTGGTCAGCGACATTTTCCGCTTCTGGGAAGAAGGCATCGCGGCCGACGACCCGATCCGCGGAACGGTGGGTGACATCTCCATCAATGGGGCTTCAGCACCGGAACCCAAACCGGCGGTGCCAGGGACCATCGATCAATGGGATATCCTGCCCAGCGCCAACCTGATCTACCGGATCAGGGACAATGCAAGTTCACCCACCAACCTGCGTCTGGGATACTTCCGGTCCCTGGGCCGACCGAGCTTCCGGGAGTTCTCCGTGGTACAGTACTACGACTACCTGTTGCAGGCGCCCGTGTTCGGCAACCCGGAGCTGCGCATGACCAGCATCGACAACTACGACCTGCGCGTGGAACATTTCATGAAGAACGGCGACAACGTGTCGATCAGTGGTTTCTACAAGTACTTCGTCGATCACATCGAGCTGCTCCAGACCGCTGCAGGTGGATTCACCTGGCGGAACGCGGAGCGCAGTGAAGTGATCGGGCTTGAACTCGAAGGGCGTTTCAAGTTGGTGCCCAAGGTGGAATGGCGCGGGAACATCACCCTGATGAACTCACGCTCGGACCTGAGCGTGGTCCTGAACGACGAACTGGTGGAGTACAGCACGCCCATGTTCGGCCAGGCGCCCTACATCGTGAATTCCATGTTCACCTATTCGCTCGACAGCTTGAAGCTGAACCTGAGCGTATCCTACAATGTACAGGGACCCAAGCTGGCCATTTCGAATGCAGAGCTTGATCCCACGGGCATCAGGGCGTACGAGATGCCCCGGCATCTGGTGGACATCACGCTGAACAAACGATTCGGCACGCACTGGTCGGTGCTGTTCCGGGTGCGTGACCTGCTGAACCAGCCGATCCGTCGCAGTTACCTCTTCGTATCGGGATACGATGTGGATTTCGATCGCTTCACGTGGGGAACGGAGTACCTGCTCACACTGGCCTACACCATTCGATGAACCCCATGTGCGGAACATCCATCCTACGGATCGTGTGGATCCTGTGCATACTCATGGTGTGTGGCGGTTCGAGGGCCGTGGCGCAGACCGATGTTGAGAGCGTGTTCGTGGAACTCTATTATCTATCGGATGCCAACGACGCTACGGATGTCACCGGCGGAACGCTCGTGGAAGGTTCAAGGACCTATCGCGTGTTCATCGATCTGTGCGACTCCTGCGCACTGCGTGCCTTGTATGGCAGCGTCGGGCACCCCTTCGTGCTACAGGCCACCGCACCCTTCTTCAACAACATCGATCGTGGTCGCACCTTCGGGCATCTGATCAACAATGGAGCGCTGGATGAACAGACCACTGCGCTCGACAGCTGGCTTTCCATCGGAGCGGCGTCGAACCAACGGGCAGGTGTGTTGAAGGAGGATGATACGGATGGCTCCATCGTGGGTGGCGTGCAGAACGATGGTGGCAGTGCCATGATACCAGGGGGCTTATTGGTGAACGATGTGCCGGACATGGGCTTTGCGCTTACCGATCGGGACGGTCTGTCGCCCTCGCCGTCCAGCCCCTTGTTCCCACCGAACTTCAACGTGATCGGCGATGATCCCACTTCCGTGTTCAACGATCAGACCTTGAGCAACGAGTTCATTTCGGAGGACTTCCGCATGGGCTGTTCAACCCCCGGGGTAAAGGGGCCCACCCCTGAGAACCGTGTGCTGGTGGCCCAGCTTACCACCGCTGGGGAGCTGGAGTTCGAGCTGAACGTGGAGGTGGAACGACCGGATGGAACCGTCGCACGGTACGTGGCCCGCGATACCCTGCTCACCGATGGCGAGATCCCCAATGGGCTGCTTCGCTACCCGCCGGAATGCGGATGCACCGATCCGGATTTCCTGGAGTACGATCCATCAGCGGGATGTGACAATGGCTCGTGCGCCACGGCCATCGTATTCGGCTGTCTCGACCCGGAGGCCTGCAACTTCAGCACAACGGCGAACTTCAACATCCCACAACTCTGCTGCTACAGTGCCGAGAACTGCAACGGGCTCGATATCGCTCTGCTTTGCCCTCAACTGGGCATCGATACTGATGGGTCGGATGAGCAGGGTCTGAAAGTCCACCCGAACCCCACGCATGGACCGCTGGTGATACCGGGTCCCTTTCTTCCTGTCCGCTCCGGTACGATCCACGTCACGGACATTGCCGGGCGGGTGGTCCATAGCGTCGTGTTCGATGGTGGGCATGGGAGGGACCGCATTGCGATCGACATCAGCATGCTGCCTGGCGGGACCTATCTGTTGCGATGGGATAGCCCTGGGACTACGCGCATACATAGGGTCGTCAAGGAATAAGATGGGATCCACCAATGGAAGAGCCATGCCAGGGACAGAACACATTCAGATCCATCAACGACCCATGAGCGACGAGCCCCAACCCCGCGCGCTCGGGGCTGCCCATACGCATTCCCACAAGCGTCGATTGAGCGATGAACAAGAGTGGTCACTTCAGGCGCTGATCAGGGCGACACTGCCCCCTGCACACGAGTTGCCCTGCGTGCTGTGGAGCAAGGAAGCCGTCCGCGACCTTATCCATAAGGAGTATGGCGAACTGTTGCCCGAACGCACGTTGGTGAGCTACATCGAACGGTGGGGCTTCGCGCCGGAACGACCCCTGGCCACGGCCCACAAGATGGATCCTCTCCATATCAGGGCCTGGATGCGGAGCGACTATCCTGTGATCGCATTCCAATCCAAGGAGCAGAAGGCCACAATCTGCTGGCTCGGTGGGTCGGTGCTCCGGAACATGTGGAGCACGGACGGGAACGGCAAGCGGATCCGCGCCGTGAATGACCACCAGATCCTCTTCGTCGTATCCAATCGCGGGAACATGGTGTGGAAGGTGTGCAGGAGTTCTCCCTCCATGCAGGAGACCCTTGCCTTCCTCGGCAAGGTCATTTCAGAGCGCAAACGCAAATTGTTCCTGATCGTTCCGAATACGGCCATGTTCAAGTCCGATGTCTGCCAGCAATGGGTTTGGAAGCATCAGAAGCAGATCGAGCTACACCTGCTGCCGGGGAAGCGATCCACTCCTTCGGAACAGATGCGCAGGAACGGCCATGGACGGTAATGGTATCAATACGGAAGCACCACCTCGATCTTACATTGAAGGCTCCATAGGGGGCTAGTTTCGGCCACTCCACCGAGCAATAGACTACGACCATGTCCCGCAACCCGATCCTTGCCCTCCTGTTACTCTCGTCCTCCACTGTCGCAGCACAATACGCCCCACCCGATCCTTCCGGATTCCAGGGCCTGATCGTGGAACGCTATTATGTGGCCGACGCCAACGATGCAGCGGACACCGATGGGGGCGAAGGCTTGAACGCCGGGGCTGTGACCTATCGGGTCTTCGCTGATCTGAAGCCGGGGTACCGCTTGATCTCGGCCGGAGGATTCGTCGATCATCCGATCACCATCTCATCGACCACATCCTTCTTCAACAACGATGATCGCGGCGAATCCTGGGGTACGGACATCCCCGCGCAGCACTTGAACAAGAACACAGTGGCCATTGACACCTGGTTGACCATGGGTGCGGCTTCCACCTTGCACTGGGGTGTTCCGAAATTGGATGATACCGATGGGTCCCTTGTGGGCGGAACGAACAACGACGGCGGCAGCAACGGTGTACCACAGGGTCTTCTGGTGAACAGCACGCCGGATATGGGACTGCCGCTTACGACCACTGACGGGCTTCTCCTGGATACTCCGCCACCCGGTGTGGTCTTCGTGGGCACCGCGCCCGACTTCCTGGAAAGCGGCGGAGGCAACACCTACTCGAACGACAATTTCGCGTGGGGCGTGCTCGGGCTCATCGAGTCACCCGATACGGCCAACAGGATCCTTTTGGGGCAGTTCACCACCGACGGCGTGCTGGAGATGTGCTGGAACCTGTGGGTCAGGATCCCCGACAGTCTGGTGTGCCCGGATCTGAATTGCCACGAGATCATGGAGTTCTACAGCGAGATCGTTCCCTCGGATACCCTCGGTGGCGGATTCAACACAGAGAACAAGTTCAGCCATCCCACACTGTGCTTCAACTCATCCGTGGCCCAAGTTGATTGCAACGGCACGGTGGGTGGCACTGCATTGCCCGGCACGCCATGCGACGATGGCAACGACGATACCACCAACGATGTATACCTGGCCAACTGCGAATGCGCAGGGGAGGACTGCCTGGGCGTGCTTGGCGGCAATGACCTGCCCGGTCAACCCTGCGACGATGGCATCGCGGAGACCGTGAACGATACCTGGCAAACCGGCTGCCTGTGCGAAGGCAGCGTGGGGATCGATGAAGCAACGGCTGGGCCTCTCGCGTTCACCGTGCATCCGAACCCCACATCGGACCTGCTTTGGTTGAATTTCACCGGCACACAGGACTCCCGTGCCACCGTGAACCTCTACGATGCCCTCGGCAAGCTGGCCCTCACGCGTGATCTGGGCATGATCACCAACGGCAGCGCCGTATCCCTTGACCTCAATGCCGTGCAGCCCGGCAGCTATGTGCTCCAGGTGATCATGGACGGCAACAGCCATATCAGTAGCGTGGTCCGCTTGTAAGCCATGAAGCCCATTCCGACCATGCACCTGTTGCTGATCACGTTCGCGATCGCCTTCCTGCTCGCCGGCCCGTTGCACGCACAGCAGATCGAGGATGTCTTGGTGGAACGCTACCATGTACAGGATGACCCGGCAGGTAGTGGTGAAGCACTGGTGACCTACCGCATATTCCTGGATCTTCCCGAAGGGTACCGTCTCCTGATGGTCTTCGGGGATGAGAAGAACGATCTCCACTTCACCACCACCACGGAGTTCTTCAACGATACCACGGACGGTACCGTGTATGCGGATAAGCTCGATGCCGACAAGTTGAACACCGGATCCCTTGCGTTGGACTCGTGGCTGACCATGGGAGCGGCCAGCAACCGGCACCTGGGCGTTCCACTGGCTTTGGATGCGGATGGCTCCATCCTGGAATGTCCACCCTATGGCAAGGGCAGCCTGCTGGAAAGCAGTCCGGACCGTTCACCCCGATACGACCTGTGTCGCAGGGATGGCCTGATGCAGGTGGACAGTGTGCCGCAAGTCATGGCATTCCGTTTCGAACCCGGTTACCTGAACAAGGTACGCGGCGGTGTGGTGCATACGATGAGCGGTGCATGGGGCATCATGGGCGGCATGAAGGGAGCAACACCGGAGAACATCGTGCTGATCGCCCAGCTGAGCACCACGGGTGTCCTGACCTTCGCCATCAATGTGGAAGTGCTCGATCCCCAAGGCAAGGTGATCCGCATCGTGCATGACACACCCCAGCACGTGGACCAGGTACAGGATCCGCGCCTGCAGGTGGGCCTGGAGTGAGCTCGTCAGCAGCCCTTCGTGGTCTTTTCTTCCGCTCGTTCAACGGGCCATGGTTCCTCCCTTTCTGATGGTGAACGCCCCCGGGTATTTGCTCCTTCCACGCATGTTGGTGGCATGTATCCCACAGGCACATTCAGGGGGCCGATGAAGCGGCGCCGTAACATGGAATTGATCGCGGTGTAAACAATGCATGGCCTTGGAATAACGCGGCCGCCTAGGGATCCGGGCACCTTTGCTCCGTCCTGAACAACCAGGAAAACCCTAACCCAAAGTCTTAAGCCATGAAATTCCTGACCCGCTCGCTTTTGACGGCTGGCCTTGCCTCGGCAAGTGCCATTTCCGTGAACGCGCAGTCCATAGGCGCTGCCTGTGGCTGCCCCGATGTATCAAGCCGACCCACGGTGAACATCTCCACGCTGGTGGATGGTAGCAACAACCTTTCCAGTGCCACCACCACACTGACGTGCAACAACCTGTACATCCTGAACACCCGGCTGTACGTGAACAACAACCAGGACCTCTTCATCGAACCCGGCACGGTGATCAAGGCGAACTCCAACCCCGGTGCCGCACACGCCATCATCGTGGCCCGTGGTGGTCAGATCTGGGCCAATGGCAGCGAAAGTTGTCCGATCATCATGACCGCCGCCGCAGATCCCCTGGATGGCAGCTACTCCGTATTGAACCGCGGGCAGTGGGGCAGCCTGCTCATGCTGGGTCGCGCCTACACCAACAAGCGCATTGCCGATGGCGACCCCACCGCCACCAACACCGACGGGGTGGGTACCATCGAAGGCCTTCTTGCTGGCGACAGCCGTCACCTGTACGGTATGCCCATCGGCCAGGAGGTGAACAACGACAACTCCGGCGTGCTGCGCTACGTGTCCCTGCGCCACGGTGGGCAGATCATCGGCGCGAACAACGAGATCAATGGTCTGACCATGGGTGGCGTTGGCAGCGGTACCACCATCGAACATGTGGAAGTGGTCTCCAACCTGGATGATGCCTTCGAGTGGTTCGGTGGAACCGTGAACGGCAAGAACCTGGTGGCCTACCATTGCGATGATGACTACATCGACTACGACCAGGGCTACTCCGGAAAGATCCAGTTCTTCTATGGTGTACAGGGCCCCGACAACAGCGGTGGTGCCAACAACCAGGGTGACAATGGGTTGGAGTGCGACAGCGATGATGCGGTCACCAACTTCGCCAATGGTGGTCTGCGCTCCACGCCGGTGATCTACAATGCCACCATCATTGGTCGCAACCTGAACGACGAAGCGATCGAACTGAAGGAACGGGCACAGGGTACGATCGTCAACAGCATCTTCGCGCGTTTCGCCCGGGGGATCAACATGACCACCGAGTGCGCTGCCTTCTGGAATGCCAACACCCTGCAGGTGCGCAATACCACCTTCCAGGATGTGCCTACCCCGCTGCGCATCAACAACGTGGCTCCAGCACCTGGCTCACCCGATGCCAACAAGTTCGCCAGCGATGGTAACCTGACCGTGGGTGCCAATGCTTTGATCGATGCCACTTACGCATTGACCGGTAACAACGTGTTGACCGACCGTGTGAACCCGGTACCGGCTGCCGGCGCTGGTGCGGCACAGACCACGCTCACCCCACCGATCGACGGTTTCTTCAGCGGTGCCAAGTACCGTGGTGCCTTCGAACCAGGTGCTGAGCCCTGGATCACCGGTTGGACCCTGGCTTCCCAGATCGGCCTCGACGTGAGCGCTGTGGCCGGTTGCACGGGCGACCTGAACAAGGACGGTCTTGTGAACTCCGGCGACTTCAGCCTCTTCCTCAACGCCTTCAACAACACCTGCTACTAGGCATGGTCCGTCCGAACAGGACAATACACATCAACCCATGAACAAGAACATCTCCAAATTCCTCCTTGGTTGTTGCCTGGCCCTGAGCGGCCTGGTCGCCAAGGCGCAGGGCCTGGAGGGCATCATTGTGGAGGAATACCACACGGTGACCCAGGCTGACGCCGACTTCTACAACCTCGACCTCGGCAATGGCAGCTATCCGTTGGTGGCCGGCATGAAAGTGTACCGCGTGTATGCGGACCTGGCGCCCAACTACCGGATGATCCAGATCTATGGTGACCCGATCCCACAGGGTGGCAGCAGCACGCTGAACCCGCTGGACATCACCACCACCACCACCTTCTGGAACGACGACAACTTCGGTGGGGAAACCCCCGGACAGACCCGTCGCCTCGATGAAGGCACCATGTTCGACTCGTATCTGACCATCAACACCACCGGCATTGCTGGTGGTGCGGTCGGCTGCGGTTCGGCGCTTCAGCAATTCGGTGTGCCGCGCGCGGATGACACCGACGGTGACCTCACCTCCTGCAGCGTGTATCCAGGCTTCACCGGCAACGATGGGAACATCCCCGGCACCGGACCAACACTGACCTACAACATCGGAGGAACGGCCGACCTGAGCGCCTTCACGGCCAACGCAAGCAGCTTTTCCGTGGTGAACGAAGGTTGGGCCACCGTGCCCCCCATGCAAGGTGTTGATCCCGCCGGGACCAACCGCGTGCTCATCTTTCAGGTGACCACCAACGGTGACCTGAGCTTCCACCTCTGCATGGACATCTCCGATCCGAACCAGAACCTCGAGCGTTACGTGTGGAACGAAGCACAGGATCCAGGCCAGCAGGTTTCGCCCTTCCTGACCTATCCTGCCTCCACCGCGCCTGATTGCCTGGGTGTTCCCGGTGGTCTCGCGATCCCCGGCAGCCCTTGCGATGATGGCCAGGCCACCACAGGGAACGACACATGGGATGCCAATTGCAACTGTGTGGGTGAACTGATCGACTGCGAAGGCACCATCGGTGGATTCGCACTTCCAGGCACCGGCTGCGACGACAACGACCCGCTCACCGGCAACGATTCGTTCGATGCCAACTGCAACTGCGTTGGTCAGCCGATCGACTGTCTTGGTGTGGCCGGCGGTTCTGCACTGCCCGGCACCAGCTGCGATGACGGCAATGCTTCCACCATCAACGATGTGTACGATGCCAGCTGCACCTGCGCCGGCACCCCGCTGCCCGATGACTGCGTGGGTGTTCCCGGTGGTTCGGCACTGCCTGGCACCGCCTGCGATGACGGAGACCCGCTCACCGGCAACGATGTGTACGATGCCAACTGCACCTGCGCCGGTCAAGTGATCGACTGCCTCGGTGTGGCCGGTGGCGCTGCACTGCCCGGTACCACCTGCGATGATGGCAATGCTTCCACCATCAACGATGTGTACGATGCCAGCTGCAACTGCGCCGGTACGCCGCTGCCCGATGACTGCCTGGGTGTTCCCGGTGGTTCCGCGCTGCCCGGGACCACCTGCGATGATGGCAATGCTTCCACCATCAACGATGTGTATGACGCCAACTGCACCTGCGCCGGCACGCCACTGACCGTTGACTGCCTGGGTGTTCCCGGTGGTTCCGCGCTGCCCGGCACCGCCTGCGATGATGGCGATGCAAGCACCACCAACGATGTGTACGATGCCAACTGCACCTGCGCCGGTACGCCGCTGCCTGAGGACTGCCTGGGTGTTCCCGGTGGTTCCGCACTGCCTGGCACGGCTTGCGACGATCAGAACCCCAACACCATCAATGATACCTGGGGATCCAACTGCGTCTGTTCAGGCACCCCGATCGGTGGCTGCACCAACGATCTGGCATTCGACGTTCAGACCGATGGCAACGGCGCACAGATCACCTGGGAGGTCCGCGATGAAAGCGGCGCCAACGTGGTCGCATCCGGTGGTCCATTCCCGAGCAACGTGTTCCTGACCGATGACATCTGCCTGGCCGACGGTTGCTACACCTTCCGCGTACTGGATGCCGGTGGCGATGGTATCGTGGGCGGTGGATATGTGCTGCGCACCCTCGCTGGTGAGCGTATCATCGATAACACCGACAACGGCGGCTTCGGCAGCATCAGCGCCATCAGCGGCAACCAGGGCTTCTGTCTGCCACTGGGCACCGATGGTCTGATCTACACCAGCTGCGACAAGATCTGGTGGAAGAGCGGCGAGTACATCGTGGCGAACCCAACTGCCAGCGTAAGTGCGATCTGGGTGAACGGCGGAGCCAACAACGTGCAGAGCAGCACCACCGGTTACGAGTTCTGGTTCTACAACCCGAACGGTGGTTACAGCTTCCGCAAGTTCCGCAGCCACAACATCAGCGATGGTTTCGCGAACATCGGTCCCAACCGTACCGCACACCTGAAGATCAACAACTGGGCGGCATCGAGCCATGTTCCTGACGGCGTGCTCCTGAACGTGCGCATCCGCAGCCGCGTACTGGGTACCAATGCCGAATGGGGCCCCGCCTGCCGCTTCATGCGCAACGAGGCACTGGCAGCCTGCCCGCCGACCAAGTTGATGGACATCCCCACCAACGTCAACCTCAGCTGCGGCCAGTTCCGCCAGTTCGTGGGTGGCCAGCGGGTGTACGCACGTCCTGTGGGCGGTGCCACCCAGTACCAGTGGCGCTTCCGCCTTCCTGCTGAAGGCGTGGAGATCGTCCTTACCACCAGCACCTACATCCTCAACTTCCCCTGGGACGCGAGCGTGGCAGCACCGCTGGAGGCCGGCAAGACCTACGAGGTGGAAGTGCGGGCCTTCAAGAACGGCGCATGGTGCGGTACCAGCGACCCTTGGGGCGATATCTGCAACCTCACCATCACCGGCACGCCTGCCCAAGGTGGCAGCCAGAACCTGGTGTTGATCAACAACGGTGGTCTCAGCATCTGGCCCAACCCCAACAGCGGCGATCAGTTCTGGATCTCCCTGGACGAGGTGGCCGAAGATGTGATGACCGTCAGCGTGGACATCATGGACCTCACCGGCAAGCGTGTCATCGCCCGTGAGATCCCCGTGACCGACCGCAACCTGAACACGGTGTTCGAACTCAACGGCGACCTGGCCACCGGCATGTACCTGGTGAACATCACCGCCGGTGAGAAGCGTTGGACCGAGCGACTGGTGATCGCCGACTAGACGACATCACCACTTGAAAAGCGGAAGCCCCGCCCCGGATATCGGGGCGGGGCTTTGCGTTGGTGCTCGTTCGTATCGATCCTTGACTACCCGATCCAACCCTGGCGCACGGCTTTCAGCACCAGGCCCGCCTTGCTGTGGATGCCCAGTTTCTGGAAGACCGATGCGCGGTAGCCGTCCACTGTGCGGCGGTGTACGCCCATGCGCATGGCGATCTGGTCGTAGGTCAGTTCGTCCTCGTGGCAGGCCAGTTGGGTGAAGCGGATCTCGCGGTCGGTGAGTGACCGGGGCTCACTTTTGGGCAGGGGCGTTACGCCGTGCGCGTCGTCCTCCGTTTCCGCGGGCCACAGATCGGCAATGATGCCTTCCCGCTCACGGGCACTGGCGGCCACGGTCAGTGCATGCATGAACTCCGCCTTCTGCGCATGCTTGCGGATGAAGCCCACCGCACCACAACGCCGTGCGCGCACCGTGGCGATCTTGCTGGTCTCCACACTGATGGCCAGTGCGCGTGTGCCCGGCCGGTTCGTCTGGATCCAGTGGATCGTTTCGTAGCCGTCCATGTACGGCATGCGCAGGTCCACCACCGCCACGGCCACCTCGATGCACTGTTCCATGGCCGCGAGATATTCCAGACCATTGCCCGCCCGCAGCACCACCTGGAAACCCGGTATCGAATTCACCAGATCGGCAATGGCATCACGTACCAGGATGTGGTCGTCCACCGCTCCCGCGGATCTGCGACTCTAGACTTGCACCCGTGCTGAGTGATGAACTTAGCGCGTGACAGGACCACCGAAGAGAACTGAGCTGGACCTAGGGGTGAACCGGGATCTGCGACGGGTTCGAGGCCCATACGGATTAATGGACCCCTTGGTCTTCTCAGGCCGTGAGACTCATATGGAATACCGGGCATCAAGGCCCATTAGAGTCATCGAGTTCAAGGCTTGCCGCTCAGCCTCTTCAGTGGCCACATGTAACACCTCAAAACTACAAAGGACATGCATTGGATAGGCATTGATGTGAGCAAGGGCAAGCTGGATGTGGCCTTGATGGATGAGCGGGGCGCGGTACTCGAGGAGCGCAAGGTGGCCAACACGGACCATGGACTCATCGGCTTGTTGACGCGATGGGGCGATAAGTACAGTGTGGTCAAGACGGAGTGCTTGGTCTGCCTGGAACCAACGGGCCATTACTCCAACCAATCCTTACGCACCTTGGTGAAGCTGGAGTATCCAACCTGGCTGGCACATCCCAGGGACATCCAGAAGAGCATCGGTCTGCAGCGCGGCAAAAGCGACAAGGTGGACGCCCGACGCATCGCCGAGTATGCGCGCCGCTTTGGTGACAAGGCCCAGCTCTTCACCGCCAAGGACCTGGAGTTGGAACGTGTCCGGCACTTGATCACCAGGCGCAGGCAGCTCGTCAAAGAGCGTAAGCGGTACAAGGTGCAGCTCAAGGACCGCAACCCATGCCTGGGCAACATGCGTGAGGAGTTCGACCTGTTCGACAAGCAGCAGATCACCGCGCTCAACAAGGCGATCAAACAGGTGGAAGCTGCCATAGAGCAGGAACTCCACAAAGACCCCGAGACCGCACACACCTATGAACTGGTCCGCTCCGTGCCTGGTGTTGGCCTGGTGCTGGCCGCATATCTGATGGTCAAGACCTCTGCGTTCACGCGGTTCCCAACAGCCCGCGCTCTGGCTTGCCAGGCCGGTGTGGTGCCCTTCGAGCATACATCCGGCACATCTGTCAAGGGTAGGCCACGCATATCCCACAACGCGGATAAGCCTTTGAAAACCCTGCTGCACATGGCAGTGATAGGCATGATACGCAAGCCTTGCGACCTACAGACGTACTACCAGCGAAAGGTGGCTGAAGGCAAACCCAAGATGGTGGTGATCAACGCCATGCGCAACAAGATCGTCCATCGCATCTATGCAGTGGTGGATCGTGGCGAGCCCTACCGCTTGGAGTACACGCCTCTCATGCAACAAGCGGCTTAGGCGACCAACTAAAGATCATCGCAACATGGTGTTGTTGTTGGGGCTGTTGGAAAGTGGACAACTCTCCACCTGGTCGATCAGCACAAGGAGTTGTCCACTTTTCAATGGCCCACACCATGTTGTAGAACGAACACTTGCAAATGCCATGGAATAATCCGTGGGATGTTTAGAACCCCCACCGCTACCGCGGATCTGCGATCCGTGGGATGTTGTAGAACAGCCAATTCATGAACCACGGATCGCAGATCCGCGGGAGCAGGGATCTCCCGGAACGGCCCGGCATACACACGGCCCACCGCCAGCCTACCCGTGGGCACAACGCACAACGGCGAGGAGTCGCCCCCTCGCCGTTGCACAAGTGCCTTGGTCGGTCTACTGCGCAGCCGTCTCGGCAGCTGCGGGGTCGGGCATCAAGCCCAGCTGTTGCATCATCTTCATCTCCTCCATGTAGCCCCAGTGTTCCGAGACCTTGCCATTCTCGAAGCGCAGGATATCCACGGCCATCACGTCCATGGCCTTTCCAGTGGCGGGCGAATCGCCCCAGGGTCCGGTGTTGGTGCCCATCATGCGCAGATGGACGAATGTCCGATCGCCGGTGGTGCTCACGGACACGACCTCTTGCTTGTAGTCGGGGAAGGCGGTATGCACGAGCGACACCATTTGCCTGGCGCCTTCAATGCCCGTGGCGGTGATGGAGGCATCCTGCTGGTGATCCACGAAGTTGTCGTTCAACAAGGTCTCCAAGGCATCCACGTTGCCTGTGGCGAAGATCTCGCCCATCTCCCGGGCCATGGTCTCCTGTGCAGCGGCCGCTGCATCGGCCGCGCTGTCGGCCTTCATCATCGCCGTGTGTTCGCTGGCCATCGGACTTTCCGTCTGCCCGCCTCCGCACGAAGCAAGGAGGAGCAGGGCTGTTATGGGTATTGCAGAAAGGAATAGGGACTTCTTCATGTTGCTGTGTGTTGGTGAAAGTCGAGGAAAGGTAACTGTTGAAGTGGATGGTGGCATTTCGGGTCCCGTTGCATGCCTTGACACGACCACCACCTTACCGGGACCAAAGCAACAGACAACCCTCAGCCGACATAGGACATGCACTCCGGTCGCGAAGCGAAATGGTCTTTAGGCTCAATATCATGTGAGTTTGCCCGGGTATCTTGTGGGCTCCTATTGAAAAACCAAGTCCAATATGCAGATCATCGACAACCGTTCCACCCTTCTCATCGACGAGTTGAAGGGAGCCGTGAAGGCCGACTCCAAAGTCTATCTGGCATGCTCCTACTTCACGGCCTTTGCTCTTTTCGAGCTTCTCGGGACCTTGAAGAAGGCGAACAGCGTGCGGGTTCTGCTGCACGGCGACTTCGATGACGAGTCATTCCAGTTGATCCAGACGGCTACCGAAGCATCCCTCAACCTGGAGTTGGATAGGCGGTATCGGATCCAGCAAGTGCTGGGGCTCATTGAGGACAAGTTCGAGATCAGGAAGGGGAGCCTGTCCAACCAGAACATCCTGATCGTCCAGACCGATGGTGCGCTAAAGACCTTTCTGCTAACCCCGGCGAACCTGGATGCCCCGGCTTTGGGCACGGTGAGCAGCAATGCCCCGGTGTTGATGAATGCCTTTGAACAAGGGAGCGAGCAATACCTGGCGCTCTTTAACACTGCATGGAACAACAGAGA
>JBGTIB010000272.1:0-11951 GCA_041745875.1 Flavobacteriales bacterium
TTCACCTACCACACCAACTTCCCATTGTCGAACCCCAACTACAGCGAGCGTTACTTGGAGATGCTTGAACAACAGGGCCGCACTGTTGAGGAAGGGCTCTACCGCTGCCAACGCATCCCTAGCTTCGAGCAGCGTTTCGGGCCAGGAACGGAACCTTTCGGGGTGGAAGAGATCCAGGAGGTATTGGCCAGCCGCGACCATGATGGCGTGGACGTGGTGAGCAACGCATACACCTATGCGAGTGTGATCTATGTACTGGACAGCACGCCACGTTTCCTGATCGCACCGGGAAAGCCGCATGAGGTGGGCTATGTGGAGTTGGGGTTCGGTGCGGATGCCACAATGAGCGAGTAATTTCGCCGCATGCGCACCCTTTGCATCATCATTTCCGCTTGCCTCGCCACCAGTGCCTACGCCACCCGCTACCATGTAAGCGTCTCCGCTGCGGGCACGGGCACCGGACTCACCTGGGCCAATGCCTTCAACGACCTTCAGCAAGCCCTGAGCATCGTGGTGCCCGGTGATGAGATCTGGGTCGCGGCAGGACAGTACAAACCGACCACGGGCACCAACAGGGCCATCTCCTTCCAACTGCGCAACGGTGTGGACATGTTCGGCGGTTTCGCGGGTACGGAGACAGCCTTGGAGCAGCGTGACATCGCAGCCAATCCCACCACGCTGAATGGTGACATCGGCATGCAGGGCGACAATGCGGACAACTCCTACAATGTGGTCACCGCCAACAACATCACCACCAACATCGTGTTGGACGGTTTCCGCATCATCAACGGCAGGGCCACGAGCACTGCTGGTGGTGGTGGGCTACGCATCACCAATGCGTTGGGTGGCAACCTGCTCCTGCGGAACTGCTTCGTCTTCAACAACTATGCATCCAACTACGGTGGCGGTATCTACATGGCCGCAGCGAACCTGACCGTGGAGAACTGTGAATTCCTGAACAACGAAAGCGGCAGCGGCGGAGCCATCCTCAACGGCAACAACAACGGTGGCTACTCCAACCTTGAGTTGCGCGATTGTGTGTTCAAGGGCAACACGGCCAACATCGGCGCCTGCCTGCACAACACGGTGCGCTATGAGACCATCGTGGTGGACCGCTGCTTCTTCACCAACAACCTCTCGGCGAACAACGTTGTCGTGATCGACGATTTCCTTTCGGCCAAGCTGATGAACTCGGCCATCATCGGCAACAGTGTGAACGGCTTCTCCTCCGAAGTGCTTCGGGTGAACACCTTCGGCAGCAGCACTTCGCCATTCGAACTGATCAACTGCACCATTGCGCACAACCGCAACACCACCACCTCCACCCTGCAAGGCGAAATGGTGCAACTGGAGGACAACCACATGCAGGTCCACAACTGCATCATTCACGGCAACACGCCATACGCTGGCCGGCAGATGCGCAACGGCCCCATCGTCACGCACGCATTGATCCAAGGCGGCTATGCAAGCGGCACGAATATCCTCGACCTCGACCCTGAGTTCATCGCGCCGTACGCACAGGGCCCGGCGAACTTCGATGCTACGCAGTACGACTATGCCCTGCTCTTCTCCTCCCCCGCTGTCAACGTCGGCGACAACGACCGTGTGCCACCGGGCTTCGATCTGGACCTCGCCAACGCGCCACGCATCCAGGGTGGTGTAGTGGACCTGGGTTGCTATGAGTCGAGCTTCTCGGTGGCGGTTGGTGCAACGCACGCTGTGCCCCAAGGCTGGTACTTCGATGCGGGTGAAGGTGCACTGCATGTATTGAACGCGGAAGTATTGAAGGGCGCCACGGTGTCCATCCACGACATGAGCGGGCGGTTGGTGGAGCGCCGCGTCTTGCGCGAACGGGTGATGCGTTTGGACCTTCCGCCCGGGGTGTACCTAGCGATGGCGGAGGGTTTGGAGGTGTTGCGCTTCGTGTTGTATTAGGCTCGCTGATCGAGCGCATGTTACTGCCTGGATCCGCCGTGCCTTATGCCCAACCGGCTTCGTTGTGCTTCACCAGCCCTTCACGGTACCATGGGCCTTTTGTGACGTGATCTCAGCCCTCATCCCCATTATCCGGACGGGGCTTGCGCGATTCGTTGCTGGATCATAACGCTTCGGTAGTTTCGTCAACCTTCAAAGCAGCCCCATGCGTATCCTCCTCTTCTCCGCCCTCCTCCTCTCCTTCCCCCTTCTCGCCCAACAAGCCACCATCCCCGTTGGTGATAACCTTGTGGTGGAAGGCATACCGCCACTACCAGCCGAGCTGGCCGAAGAAGTTCGCCGCTACAGCGAGGGCCGCAGCGCCAGCTTCGTGGCCTGGCATCCGCAGCGCCGCGAGATGCTCATCAGCACCCGCTTCGGCAACAGCAACCAGTTGCACCGGGTAACCGCACCCGGCGGGGCGCGTTCGCAGATGACATTCTTCGCCGAGCCGGTCGGTGGTGCCACCTACGCGCCCAACGACGGCAGCTACTTCCTCTTCACCAAGGACCAGGGCGGCAACGAGTTCGGGCAGATCCACCGCTTCGATGTGGCCAGCGGCAAGAGCACCATGCTTACCGATGGAGGCCGCTCGCAGAACGGTGGCATGCGCTGGAGCCGCGATGGGAAACGCATCGCCTACGGCAGCACCATGCGTAATGGGAAGGACCGCGACATCCGCGTGATGGATCCGCTGGATCCCGCCACGGACAAGGTGGTAAGTGAGAACAGCGGCGGCGGTTGGGGCATGGTGGACTGGAGCCCGGACGATACACAACTGCTGATCGGCGAGTACCTGTCGGTGAACGAGAGCCGCGTGCACGTGGTGGACTTGAAGACAGGCACACGTACTCGGATCCTACCACGCAAGGATGAGCGCACCACCTACCGCGCCATTTGCTTCGCGCCGGACGGCAAGGGCATCTTCCTCACCAGCACCAGCGGAAGCGAGTTCAACCGCTTGTGCTACTACGACCTCGGTACGAAGAAGCTCACCGTGCTCACACCGGATATCCCATGGGACGTGGCTGGCACCGACCTGAGCAAGGACGGCAGCAAGCTTGCCTTCACCACCAACGAGAACGGGCTGAGCAAACTGTACATCCTCGACACCGGCACGCGCAGCTACGAAGCCGTGGAAGGCCTGCCCGTGGGCTTGGTCGGCGGGTTGGAATGGACAGCCGACGGTCGCGCACTTGGGCTGACCTTGACCACCTACGACTCTTCCAGCGATGCCTACGAATACGACACCAACACCCGAGAGCTGACACGATGGACCGAGAGCGAGAGTGGTGGTATGGACCTCAGCGGCCTACGCCCCCCGGAGCTGATCACCTGGCCGAGTTTCGACAAGCGCAACATCTCGGGCTTCCTGTATCGTCCGGCGGCACAGTTCACCGGCAAACGTCCGGTGATCATCAACATCCACGGCGGTCCGGAAGGGCAGTCGCGACCGGGATTCCAGGGGCGCAACAACTACTTCCTCAGCGAGCTGGGCGTGGCCATCATCTACCCCAACGTGCGCGGCAGCAGCGGCTTCGGCAAGACCTTCCTCGACCTGGACAACGCCATGAAGCGCGAGGACAGCGTGAAGGACATCGGCGCGCTGCTGGACTGGATCGCCACGCAGCCCGACCTCGACGCCGATCGCGTGATGGTGACCGGCGGCAGCTACGGCGGCTACATGACACTGGCCACGGCGGTCCACTTCAGCGACCGCATCCGTTGTGCGATCGACATCGTGGGCATCAGCAACTTCAACACCTTCCTAAAGAACACCGAGGACTACCGCCGCGACCTGCGCCGCGTGGAGTACGGCGACGAGCGAACATCGAACATGTACCATTTCCTAGAGACGATCTCACCTCTGAACCACACCGACAAGATCACCAAGCCGCTCTTCATCATCCAGGGCGCCAACGACCCGCGCGTACCCGCCAGCGAAGCCGTGCAGATGAAGGAGCGCATCCAAGCGAATGGCGGCAACGTGTGGTTCCTGATGGCCAACGACGAAGGCCACGGCTTCCGCAAGAAGGGCAACCAGGATCTCCAGTTCTATGCGATGGTGGCGTTCATGCGGGAGTTTTTGTTGGAGTAGAAAATAGCGCTTTCGCCTCCCCCTCAGCAGCGTGGCCGTCTCGACCCCTATCTTCCACGTCGATGGACACTCAAGACCTCCTTGCGTCGGATGGATATGCTCTGCTCTTGTTGGGGCTTGGACTGGCCTTCCTCATCGCCGGGGTGCTTCCCCGGTTCCTTGTTGGAACCATGTTGTCCCTGCCGATCGTGCTGGTGGCCTGCGGACTGTTGCTGGGATGGATGATGCCCGATGCGCTGAAAGCCGATCCAGTGCAGCATGGAGTGCTGGCCGAACGGTTGGCGGAGATGGCCGTGATCATATCCCTGATGAGCGCCGGGCTGAAGATCGACCGGCCCATCGGCTGGCGGCGATGGGCCACCACCTGGCGACTGCTGGCGGTGACCATGCCCTTGTGCATCGCGGCACTCACCCTTGGTGGCATGTTCCTGCTGGGACTGCCACTGGCTGCAGCCCTGTTGCTGGGAGCTGTCCTCGCCCCAACCGATCCAGTGCTGGCCAGCAGTGTACAGGTGGCGCCACCGGGCGAAGGTGATAAGGACGAGACACGCTTCGCACTGACCAGTGAGGCCGGACTGAACGATGGTCTGGCCTTCCCGTTCGTGAACCTTGCTATTGTGATCGCCGCTACAGGCCTCGCCTGGGAAGGATTGTCCGAATGGCTTCTGATCGACGTGCTCTGGAAGATCGTCGCCGGGATCGGGGGCGGCCTGTTGGTGGGTCAAGGAGTCGCATGGCTTGTGTTCCGCTTAGATCGCCGCAGTACGGTCATCGACGGTGCGGTTGCGTTGGCGCTGACCTTGGTGGCCTATGGAGCCACCGAAATGATACATGGCTATGGCTTTATCGGTGTGTTCGTGGCAGCGCTGATCTTCCGTCGCATGGAGCGCGGCCACGAACACCACAAGGAACTGCACGACTTCAGTGAGCAGATGGAAACCTTGCTGATGTCCGTGATCCTGATCTTGTTGGGTGCTGCTATCGTGAACGGCCTGTTCGCCCCACTCACCTGGCAGGCCATGGGTCTCGGCCTGTTCTTCGTGCTGGCGATACGACCCTTGGCAGGCCTGCTTGGGTTGATAGGAACTGGCATTCCCGGCCAACAACGGCGTGCCATCGCCATATATGGCATACGGGGGATCGGCACGTTCTACTACCTGGCGTATGGCCTGAACAATGCCGGCATCAGCGATGACGAAGGGCGCCTGGTGTGGGCCATCTCCAGCTTCATCGTCGTGGTGTCCATCGTGTTGCATGGAGCAACGGCACCATGGGTGATGGATAGGTTGGGGACGGGGCCGAAATGAGGAGCCAGCTTCACACCGAAACGGCCTACGACCCTTCCACTACCTTTTGCGCCCATATCCAGCGCCATGCCCCACACCCAAGCCGCCCTCCAGCAGCTCCTCGACCGGCTCGCTGCCAAGCGTGCCCACCCGCACGCCGTGTTGGAAGTGACCCGTGGTGATGGCAGCTTCCATTTCGCTTCCGCGGTGGGTAAGGCGGATGCCGATGGCCGCCCCATGACCACCGGCACGCCGTGGTTCATCGCCAGCATAGACAAGACGATGACCGCCACCGCAGTGCTGCAACTGCAGGAGGAAGGGCTGCTGAGCATCGACGACAAACTGGTGGACCACCTGCCGCAGGACATGGTACAGGGCATCCACACCGTGAAAGGCGTGGACCATGTGTCGGCGATCACTCTGCGCCACCTGCTGGGCCATGGCAGCGGACTGGCGGATTGGCTGGAGGACAGGCCCAAGGGCGGCAAGTCCTTCGTGGAGGAACTCACCACCACCGGCGACCGCGCCCTGCCCTTACATGCGGGAATGGAACTGGTGCGCCGCATGAAGCCGCACTTCGCGCCAAGTTCCATGAAGGAGGGCGGCCAGCGCATCCGCTATTGCAGTACCAACTACATGCTGCTGAACGCCATCATCGAGGCGCGCACCGGGCTCGCGCTGCACGAAGCGTTCCGCGCCAGGCTCTTCGAACCGCTGCGCATGCGAAATACCTGGCTGGCGGGCTGGCATGAACCCCTGGAGGCCGGGCCGGAGCCGGCCATGCTCTGGTTCGGGCCGGGGCCCTTGGAGATCCCGCAGTTGATCAAGAGCATTCACAGCATCTACAGCACGGGCGGCGACCTGATCCGCTTCCTGCATGCGGTGGTCACAGGCAGTGCCTTTCGCAATCCCGCCACCTACGCACTGATGAGCGGCACCTTCAACCGCTTCGGCCTGCCCACCGACATGGCCGCGCTGCGCAATCCCAGCTGGCCCATCGAATATGCGTTGGGCATCAAGCGCTTCCAGATCCCGCGCTGGTTGCCGCCCTTCCGGCACATGCCCGCAGTGATCGGCCACACGGGCAGCACCGGCAGCTGGCTCTTCCACTGCCCGGAGATGGACCTGTACATCGCCGGTACGGTGGACCAAGGCACGGCAGGCGCGGTGCCGTATGGTTTAGTGCCGAAGGTGCTGAATGTGATGCGCAAAGCATTGTGAGCGGGCCTACCTTGGAGGCATGCTACGAATGCTCGCCGTGCTTACCCACTTCTCCAGCCTGTTCGTGATAGCCCAGGAAGAGCCACACCCGGTGCCCGAGCTGGACCTGCAACGCTATGCCGGCACCTGGTACGAGGTGGCACGCTTACCAAACCGCTTCCAGGAGCGCTGCACCGGTGAGGTGACCGCCAGCTACGAACTGCGCGAGGATGGCACCGTTACGGTGATCAACCGTTGTATGCAGGCCAACGGCAAATGGACCGAGGCCGAGGGCCGTGCCCGCAAGGCAGAACACGATGGGCCTAACAGCAAATTGGAAGTGCGCTTCGCACCACGCTGGCTGGGGTGGCTGCCTTTCGTGTGGGCCGATTACTGGGTGCTGCACCTTTCACCGCACTACGAACACGCCATCGTGGGTGGACCCAGCAGGAAATACCTGTGGTTCCTCTCCCGCACTCCCAAGGTGGAGGAGGCCACCATGCAGGAACTGGATCGGCGAGCAAGCGAACAGGGCTACGACATCAAGGACCTGGTGCGTACCGTCAACACCGCCGACTGACCAGTTCACAGAAGAGTCCGCGCTTGCGAACCCTCCCACGCCATTGTTGGTTCTTTGTATACCCCGATGGACAACAAGGACCTGCTCTACTACGAGACCCATTTCGCCAGCCCCCATGCGGAGTGGCTGGTACTGATACACGGTGCCGGAGGAAGCACGGTGACCTGGAAGCGGCAGGTGCCGGAATTGGGGCAACTCTACAATTTGTTGGTGGTCGATCTACCCGGACATGGGCGCATGTCCGAACGGCCGAACGAAGAACCGACATACACCTTCGAGCACATCGGCGATCGCATCTGGGATGTGGTGGACCATTTGCGGCTGGAGCGAGTTCACCTGTTGGGGGTGTCGCTGGGCACCGTTATCGCCTTGAGCATGCGTGAACAGCGCCCAACACAGGTGGCATCCCTGGTGAACGGCGGTGCCATTGTACGATTGAGCACCCGGTTGAAAGCACTTGCCACCGCGAGCCTCACGCTGGCCAAGGTGATCGGATACCCGGCCTTCTACCGCTTGAGCGCCACGATCATGATGCCGCGCAAGAACCACCAGAAGTCGCGCGATGTGTTCATCCGCGAATCGCGTTTCCTGAGTACCGAGGAGTTCCGCAAATGGACCGCCATGTACCGGGGCCTGAACAAGACCCTGAAGCGTCTCTTCGCGGCAGCATCGGACATTCCGCACCTGGTGGTGATGGGCGCACAGGACCACCTGTTCCTGGACCAGGCGAAGCTCTATGCTCAACTGCACAACTCCGTGCGCCTGGAAGTGATCCCGCGCTGCGGGCATGTGGTCACGATCGAGCAGGCCGAGCGATTCAATGCTTTGTGTCTGGAGTTCCTGGCGGGACTGCGGCAGCCGCAGCTCGTGACGGAGCGGGCTTGAACGATCGGTCGACGGTCTACAACGATCTGAAATCGGCACTCTTCATTGGGGTGTCGCTTTCAGCGAACAGTGCGCATGGTGAAGGTCCTGGAGGCACGTGCAAGGCGATCTCCAGCCCTGTGTCGATCCGGAGAAGCGCGCCATGATGTGCAATGCAGTTCGGGTTTGGCTCCTTGTGACCATTACACCTGTACCGGTCAGGGCCACCCCATGGACATCAAGCCCATGGAGCAGCCCTTTCTTGACCAGGATCTTCGGGATCAACTCTCGATCAGCACGGTGTCCGGGACGTGGATCACACCATTGCTTTGGTACACATCGCAGATGCTGATGTTGGCAAATCGCCCGTTCGGCCCGAACTCATCACTTGCGGATGATCCGCGCCATGTGCATACCATGCTCGTTCATCACGGAAAGGATGTAGGTGCCTGAGGGCAGGGCACTGATGTCCACCAAGAGCCTGTCCGATGCCATGCCTTGCATGGGCGCCTGCACCTGACGGCCCATGGCATCGCGCAACACCACCGTTTTGGCACCAGCATGGGTGATCACGGTCACCTGGTCACTGGCGGGCACGGGGTAAACAGCGAGCGTACTGTTCGAACGATCAATTTGGGATATGCTCGTGATCAGCGGTTCGCATGCGGGTCCGCGGCGTACCTGGCCACGCACCTCACCGTCAGGGAATGGTGTGGTATGCACGTTCACGTACAACATGCCGTTGCGCAACTGCACGCTGTTGGCCACGGCGAAGGGTGTGCTCGGATCCATACCGGTCCAGTACGTGAAGACGGCATTGTCCATCCATGCGGGTCCGAGGTCGAACACCACCGGGCCATTCACACCCACGGCTCCCTCATGCAGGTGTGCGGCCTGGGTCATCTGCGCATCGGTCACCAACATGATATGGGCGTTGCTTTGGTCCCGGTCCACGGTGATGATGCCTCCACCGCTGGCAGTGCTCATGTTCATGGGCACCTCCTGCATGCCATCCAGGTCCGCGGTATAGCCTTCGCGCATGTAGCGATAGACCTGGCCACGGATCTCGCCATTGGGATGCATGGCCGTGTGGACATTGATGTAGATCTCGCCGCGCAGCATCTGACTGATGAGCATGTCGCCCAGGCCGGAGGTCGTGAACGTGCCCATGATGCGGTCGCTGCCCATGATACCGGCACCCAGGTCCAGCACTACGCCACCATTCTGACCTGGATCGCCCAGGTGAAAGTGTGCCCCGGCAATAGGCCCGCTGAGGCCGTTGATGCGCACATCGTACATACCCATGCTCAGGTCCGGCATCAGCACTACGGAAGCCACCCCACGCGCCATCGTGGCCACCACCGGCACCTCCTGGTCACCATCCAGCCAGGCATCGAAGGCTACCCCATCCACAAGCTCCAATTGGCCGCGGATCTCGCCATTGGGTTGCATGGCGGTATGCACGTTCAGGTAGATGTCGCCCATCAGCAGATCCTCCAGGAATGGCGTGGGATCGGCCATGCCTACGATGGTATTGCCCATGATGTCCGGTCCCAGGTCCAGGACCACACCGCCATTCACACCGGATGCGCCCACATGCAGATGTGCTGCGGCGATGGGGCCACTGAGGCCGTTGATCACCACGCGGTAGCTCAATTGTCCACCATGTTTGGCCAGCAGGAAGGTGGCCAGTCCGTTGCCGTCGGTCATCACGGGCGGCACCTCCTGCATGCCGCTGAGATCGGCCACCAGTGCGATGTCCGTTTCCGGCATGATCTGCCCGCGGATCTCCCCATTGGGATGCATGGCAGTATGCAAATTGAGGTACAGTTCACCGCGCACATGCATGGCGATCAGTGCCGGGGTGATGGACGCACCGGTGAGTTGAGCTTGCAGGCGGTTGCCCATCACCATGGAGGTCAGGTCCACCAGCACCGGGCCATTGGTGCCCGGCAGGCCGTCATGGATGTGCAGGCCGGTGATCGGGCCACTGAGACCGTTGAAATGGCCCAGGATGCACAGCGTATCGCGGGTTGCGTTGAGGGTGAAGCTCGCCACGCCCTGGGCGGAGGTCATCACAGCAGGCACTTCCTGCCCACCATCCATTCTAGCACTGAACTGCAGGTGCGCTTGCAAATGGGCCGCTTGTACCGAAAGACCCAAGGCACAAAAAGCCAGGGTCGGAAATATGGAGTTCAATGGTTTCATGTTCTTCATGGGTTTTGGGTTGTGGTATCGTTCGTTCTGTTCGTACCAAGACCTACGATGCCCGACAACGGATCGGATCATCGCACCCATGAAAAAATGAAAATATCCGCGTCCCGCGCGGCTTCTGGAAGGAAGATCCGTAATGGTCAGACCTGACCGATGAGCACCATGGCCTCCAGGGTGGGCACCGGACTGCCGCCCTCACGTTCGAGCGTGACGGCGAAGGCCTGTGCGCCGGGCACCGCCTTCATGGCTTGAAGGCTGGCCGCGTCATCGCCCATGCCGAAAACGCCGGCATCCAAGGGCTGTCCATCGACCAGGGCCCAGAGCTGATACTGCTGGCCTTGCGGCGGTTCGGGCAGTTTCAACACATCGATGAACACCTGATCCCGGTCGCGATCCCAGTATACCCGCGCTTTCGCATCGGGCGCGTTGTCGGTACCCGTCAGCAGCACGATGTCCGTGCGCGGATCGGTCATCACCGCAAGCATGCCCTGGGTCCGCTCCAGCGACGCACGATGCACCTGAAGTTCCTCGGCCAGCACGCTGCGGTCGTTCTCCAGGCGTGCCAGTTCGGTGCGCACCGACCGCAGTTCATTGAAGGTCATCACATTCAACGCAGCGCTGACCACCAGCGCTACCATGGCCGCTGCGGCCAGCCAACGCCAGGGGCGGGCATCCACAGAGGCTCGGGGTTCGATGCTGCGCACAGGCACCTCCCGATGGTCACGGCCTTCCGCCTTGATGCGGTCCATCAGGGCGGTCCTGATCGCCGCAGGTGGTGGCACCGCACCGGCCATGGCCTGCCGTTCCAAGGCCTCCTCAATGGCCTCAAGCTCGGCACGCACACCGGGGTCGCTCAGGCGCATGCGCTCCACCAGGCGGGCCTCTTCGCCTGCCAGCTGGCCCATCACATGGGCTTCGAGCATCCCGCTCTGGATGAGTTCTTCGGCGGTCATCGGTGGTCCTTCAATAGAGTACGCAGTTCCAGCAGGGCCGATCGCGTCCGTGATTTCACGGTACCCAGGGGCAGGCCCGTGTTGTCGGCGATCTCCTGTTGGGAGTATCCTTGATAATAGGCCAGGTCTATCAATTGTCTGTGTTCGTCACGCAACCGCACGACCACCTGCCGCACATCGGCTTGATCGATGGTCTCGCGGGTGTCATCGGTACCGATTCGATATACGTTGTCTTCCAGCGATCGGATCGATGCGGAGCGTTTCTCGCCGGCCGAGCGTAGGGCGTCTATGGCCGTGTTACGCGCGATGTTCACCATCCAGGTGAAGGGCCTTCCCTTGCCCGGATCATAGGCACCGGCATTGCGCCAGATCTTCACGAACGTGTCCTGCAATACCTCCTGCGCCAGTTCCTCACGCACCACCATGCGAAGCACCACGCCATGGATGGCCGCACTGAAGGCATCGTAGAGCATGCCCAGCGCCTGCTCGTCGCGCGCAGCAACGGACTTCAGCAGAGCGTGGGCATCAGGGACCATTCCGCCAAGGTAGATGTTGCCGCCCGATCGTTCGCCAACTGTGAACTTTCCGGCCAGCCTGCGGATCCTTCAGAAGAGCCGCTCGATGCACGACCTGCTACTCCAAGTGAGGTACTCCCCGATGACTGGACAGTTTTAGGCGGGGGTTAATGTTGGTCGAGGTGTTTTCAGGGTTGGTTTGATGCCCCTTGGCCGAGTGTCGGGAAGGCCAAGGTACAGGTGAGCTGGGGTGAGTCCGTCCAGGTG
>JBGTIB010000273.1:0-2704 GCA_041745875.1 Flavobacteriales bacterium
GCTGCCGCTGCTGCAGTAGCGGTTCACCGTCATGCCCGGCACCTTGTCGGTGTTCAGGCCCATCAGGCTGATCATGCGGCCGATGTTCAGGCCCTGCTCGGCCTCGGGCGTGGCGTTGCCCACGATCACGTCGTCGATGCGGTCCACATCCAGGTTGGGGATGGAGCCCACCAGGTGTTTCACCACGCCAGCGGCGAGGTCGTCAGGACGGGTAAAACGGAATTTGCCGCGCCCGGACTTGCCGACGGCGGAGCGGAAACCTGCGATGATGTATGCGTTCATGCTTTAAGCGCCGAAGCCCGGCGAAGGCATTGGGTTAGTGCCGGCCTTCCGGCGGTGTTGAAGTTAAGGTGGACCGCAGATGGCTGCGGAATTCGTGTTCGAGTTGTTGCAGCGCTGTCAGGACATCCTCGAATGCTGGTACCTCACCGTAGAACATATCGCGTGACATGCCATCATAGTCCTGGTGCCATGCTTCACGGGCTGCGCCTTGGGGGATGATGGTGAAGCCGTCGCTCAGCAGCGCATCGTAATCCACTCCCGGGTAGCGGTAGTAGATGCTACGGTGCGCAACCACGGCGGGGTAGAGGTTGGTCTGCGCTTTGGCTAGTTCAGCTACACCTGCACGGTGCAAGAAGTACAGGTCGAAGTAGTGACGTGAAAGCCTGCGTCGTGGACCATCGGGGCGTTGCACGAGCACCTCGTGGAGCAGCAGCGCTTTCTCGATCATCGTGCGTTCGGCGTCGAGCGTGCGCGCGTGGAACAGGCCATCGCCCAATTCATCCGGGAACAGTTCGTGTATGTATGCACGGATGGGCATGGGCGTATTAGGCCAAGTGTCCGCTTTCGCAACCAGATCCACCTTCACATCTTCGAGCAAGTAGCCATTGCCATCGATCAACTTCGGATAACCGAACGTGATCACCGTTTCGTGGTTGGTGCTTTCGGGTTCGAGACTGAGCTTCCAGTTGCTTCCCGGAAGCTCGGCGGCAATGGCCTCATGGAGCGCTGGCAACAGTGTTGAACCGGCCCACGCGTAACAGGCCTTCGCGATCTTCTTCGCGCGTTCCTTTTGCTGGCGTGGTGAGTGTTGCGGTCCGGGAATTCCATCATCCGGAAGTCCGAGCACGGTGCGATCGACAACGAGATCCACATCTTCCGAGAACCTTTCGGTGATCTTGTGCGCCTTCGAAAGTGATGTTCCGCCCTTGAACGTGATGTGCTGCCCGATCCCCGGCAACGACATCACCTTGTCCAAGAAGATGCATACGAAGATGTCTTTCTCGATGCTCCCCATCGCCAGGGGCATCACCTCGTTCGCGCGGGCAAGCAAGTTGCGCTGGTCCAGCTCAGAGAGCGTGAGGAAACGATGGATGCTCATGGTGCTTCCGCCGCCAAGCGACGCATGATGTCCGCGATCCAGGCCGGTGCCGTGTCCAGGTCTTGCAGAAGTTCCCTTTTTGCGGCAGCGGACAGCTTGCGGCTCAGGGCCATGTATTCTTCCTTGGTGAAATCCTTCTGTCCTTGGTCGCGCAATCCTTGGATCACCAAGTACCCGATATCCGTCCGCGCATTCATGTAGCGCGCGCTCGTTCGGCGCAGGATGATCACACGGTCCTTGTAGCCGGTTATCGTCGCTCTCAGCCGGATCTTGCGCGAGCGGCCGTCGGTCTGATAGGCGGGGCGTGTGGGCACTTGCGTGGTAAGGCCGGTGACATTCGCCGCATAAGCGTGCGTGGGTCGGATCTTGATGCCATCCCTACGGGCAACGGCTTGCAGAATGTGCTCTTCAAAGGGGGATGACTCACCGAACATTCCACCCAGCTCAGGGAAGAAGTACAACCCATTCCCAATATTCCGCAACACCTCCTTCTTCACCAAGCGGTGCAGCGCCACGGCCACCGCGCTGCGGCTACCCAGGTCGCGGAAGTCGCGCGGGGTAAGCACACTGCCCCGGCCACGCTCTTCAATGCGTGCCAGTACCAGCTTCTCTACCGAGGTGCGTTTCACAGTGTACGCCATAGTGTTCTTATCGTGTCGTACCGTGGCCAAGCGAAGGTTTCGCGACGGCGTATCGTGGTCTGTTTTGTAACACAAAGGTATACGAAAGTGTTACAAATGTGGTTTCCTGCTGAAGGTCAGGTGGTTTGGTGGTGTTGTGTTCGGGCGCCTGCCTGCCGGTAGGCAGGTGCCCCTCGGCCATCCCTTCGCTTCGCTAAGCTGCGCTCGGGAGCGCCTCGGGTCGGGCTCCCCGATAGGCATCGGGGGAGCTGCAAGCCTGCCTGCCGGACAGGCAGGTCCTCGCCTCCAATCGTCGGCTGTGGGCTTTCCGCTTCTATCCCTCACGCGGAGCGGAGAAGTGATCATGACCCTTAGATGTTATCGCTGCTATGACTCAATACCTCGGGGAATAACTTCCTGCCTATCGAAGCAGAAAGCTGATTGGCGAGATGCCTTCCAAGAACTTCATAGACTGCCTGCTCGTCATGCAAATCAACTTCGTTCAATTGAAGAATGAGTTCCACTTTGTCGTAGTCGAAATAGTAGGATACATCGCCTTTGGAGTGAGGTACTCCCCGATGACTGGACAGTTTTAGGCGGGGGTTAATGTTGGTCGAGGTGTTTTCAGGGTTGGTTTGATGCCCCTTGGCCGAGTGTCGGGAAGGCCAAGGTACAGGTGAGCTGGGGTGAGTCCGTCCAGGTG
>JBGTIB010000274.1:0-16054 GCA_041745875.1 Flavobacteriales bacterium
GGGGTTGAAGTTGGCCACAGCACCTTCCAGGATGTGCAGGTTGGCCGTGGAACTGATCGACCCTCCGGTCCAGATGAAGCTTTCCGATACTTGCACGGGCTGTACCGCTGTGATCTGGCCATTGGTCAACGTCAGGTGGAGCACCTCGAAAGGCGCTGTTGCTGCCAATGTGCCACCATTGATGTCGATGCGGCCATTGCTCGCTTCACCACTGGCCTGGTTCGTGAAGGTGCCCCCTGATTGCTGGAGAAGCGCACTGCCGCTGGTGACGATGCTGCCCGCATTGTTGAAGTTGGCACTGGAAGAGAAGCGCAGGGTGCCGCCGTGAATGGACACGATCCCGCCCAACTGGTTGTTGAACGTTCCAGCGCTCTGGGTGAAGAGCACTGCATTGTTCTTGTTCACCGATCCTTGGTTGTTCATTGTGGGTTGCCAGGAGCCGTTGGGATCCTGGGATCCGTTCAAATGGAGCACCCCGGTAGGCAGGTTGTTGAAGGTGCCATCAGCATGCAGGTTGCCACTGTTGTGATGCCAGGTACCGGCATTGTATACCGTGCCTTGGCACCACATCGAGATCGTTGCGTTGAAGTTGGCCACAGCACCTTCGGCGATCACCAAATTGCTGCCGGCGTTGACCGCACCACCGGTCCAAACCAAGGTGGACGTAACGGTCACCGCTTGCCCGGCGTTGATCGGGCCGGCGGTCAATAACAGGTGTTGCACTTCAAAGGGTGCCGCTGCCACCAGGCTGCCACCATTGATGTCGATGCGGCCGTTGCTCGCTTCACCACCGGCCTGGTTGGTGAAGGTGGTGCCGGCCTGCTGCAACCGTGCGCTGCCGGTGGTGACGATGGACCCGGCATTGTTGAAGTTGGTGGTGAACTGCAGGTTACCGCCAGTGACGTTCACGGTTCCTCCTGCCAGGTTGTTGAACCCGCCAAAATTCTGGGTGAAGCTCCCCGCGTTGTTCTTGTTCACCACGCCCTGGTTGTGTACCGCAGCCTGCCAGGAAACGTTCGGATCCAGCGCCCCATTGAAGTTGAGCACGCCGGTGGGCAGGTTGTTGAAGGTGCCGCCGCTGTGCAGGTTGCCGCTGTTGTGGTTCCACGTACCGGCGTTGGTGATGGTGCCCTGGAAGCTGAGTGTGCCTGCTGGGGTGATGTTGGCCACGGCACCTTCTTCGATCGCAAGACCGACCCCCGAGTTGATCTGCCCACCGGTCCACGTGAACTGACCGCTGACGGAGGTGAGCCCTGTACCGGCCAACTGACCCGCCATCAGGTGGAGCGTGCCCTGCACATCCACGTCCGTGCCCGCTCCGTTCGCCACGGTAAGGACGCCGTTCACCCGCAGGATCCCGCCGGGGCGCACGATCACCTGGTCCACGGTTTCACCACCTGTGACCATGACATCGTGGCCAGCACGGATGGTGATCTCGCCGTTGGTGGAATTGGGCGCGCTGGCCGGTGTCGCGAAGGTGGTCCCGTTGAATCGCTGCCAGATGGATGCGGTGCTCCACACGCCGCTGGCGACGGTACGGTAGTCGTTGGCGTTCACAAGCAGGCATTCCACCACCACGGGCTGGCCCAGGATGGTCACGGCGTCCGCATAAAGCCCAGGCAGGCAGGAACAGGTTTCCTCATCGTAGTCCGGTAGCCCCGTGGCGGCCAGTGGGCAGGGATCGTCCGCATTGGCCACACGGCCCGGCGGCTGGGTGCATGCGAACACCACGTTGTTCGGATCTCCGAGGCCATCCCCATCAGCGTCCAGGTACCAGGGCGTGGGGCCGCCGATCGCCGCATCGTTGTCGTTGCAGTCGGTGTTGTCCAACACGTAGCCTACCGGCTGGTAGCAGGCCAGCTGGCTCACAGCTGCATTGCCCAGGCCGTCACCGTCCAGGTCCTGGTACCAGGTGGGCCGGCCGTTCACCAAGGGGTCGGCATCGTCCACCAGACCGTTGCAGTTGTTGTCGATCCCGTCACAGATCTCCGTCGCGTTGGGGCGGATCGCCGCATTGGTGTCGTCGCAATCCGTATTGTCGGCGGACCAACCGGTCTGGAATGCGCAGCCCTGCACCGGGCTGTTGGGATCTCCGTAACCGTCCCCATCGTTGTCAATGAAGAATGTGATGAGGCCCACAGCGGCCGGATCAGCAGCATCCACCAAACCGTTGCAGTTGTTGTCGATCCCATCGCACACCTCCGGCGCACCGGGGTAGGCGTTGGCGCTGTTGTCATTGCAATCGTCGCCGTTGGTCACCATCCCGGCCAGGGGTGTGCAGGACGGCACGGCGGTGTTGGGGTCGCCGAAGCCATCGCCGTCGTTGTCCGTGTAGTAGATCACAGCTTGCTGGATCGTGAGCACCGTGGTGCTCGGCGAGCCCACGATGGGGGGATGACTGGCCACGACACGTACCCGGTAGGCATTACCACCCGGGGTGTTCGGCGGGATGTTGGCCGTAATGCTGAACTGCCCCGAGCCGGTGTGCGCGGCGCTGCCGATCGCCACCGGGTTGGCGAAGCTTCCGCTGGCATCACTGAGTTCCACCGTGGAGCTATTGCCCGCCTGCAGCGTGTGCGACGAGTTGTAGCCCACCAGCAGTGGACCGCCGCCGCAGAACTCGGTGGTGGCGGTGAACGATGTCAACAAGCGGGGGGCCTGGAACGCATCCATGTCGTCTCCGCGGCCGATGCCGCCCGTGTACTGGGCGTGCAGGGTTGCCGGCAGGATCATGCACAGCACAAGAAGGAGGCTCGGGTTCTTCATGGTACGAAGGGGATTGCAGGGTCTTGTAGGATTCAGAGGGGTGCTGTGTGCGGCAAGCGGGCGTTTGGTGGGAATACCACGACTATGGTGCGCTACGAGCACCACGACCACTATCGAAGTTGACGCGAACGCTGAAGGTGTTGGCGGCAAAGTTGCGGTCGGAGACTTGCATGAACGAGGCAAAGTCGATCCACGAACCGCCCCGAAAGCCAGCGCCGAGGGCGGTGGTTGGCGCGGGCCATGCGGTGGCATCGGGGTTGCCATCCGCAGCAAGGGCGCCATTACCATGCAGGCCAGTATAGGCCCGGCCCTCCACGTTGCCGATGGTCACCGCGCGCTCCCACAGGTTACCACCCAGTTCCATAATGCCGTAGTAGCTGGCACCGGCGGTTACGCGGCCGCTGTTGCTGCCGTTGGCCGCGAAGATGCCTACGCGCTTGGGGCCACTGGGTGTTCCATTCGTGGTGGTATACACCGCATTGCCCAGGGTGGTGCTGTAATCGGTGGCAATGCCCTCGTTGGTGGCTCCCGCATTGGCCAGGGTGTATGCACTGCCCGAGATGCCCGAGGTGCCCCAGGGATATTCGTTGGCCACGGGGGCGATGGTGCCCCGGCAGGCTTTCTCGAACTCCAACTCGGTCATGGGCCGCAGGCCGCTCCAGTCCAGGTAGGCTGTCAGGTCACCCCAACTCACGTAGTTGCAGGCGATCTCCTTTCCATCGCTGGCTTCGCCGCCAATCCCATTACCGCTCAGGTCGCAATAGAAGGTCGCCGGTGCCGGGGATGCCGGGATGGTCGCATTGCACCGGATACCGTTCCGGAAGTTCAGCGTGGAGGTATTCGACATCACATAGCGGTTGGTGATCGACGTGCCGCTGATATCCGTGCCGGTGCGGGTGTTCTGCTGCGTGCGCGTCAGGGTGTTCAGGAAGTCTACGTATCCCTGCTGGCTCACTTCGTACTTCATGCTATAGAATGCGTTGAAGCCGTTTGGCCAACTGGCATTGGCTGGGGCCGTTTGCCCGCTGGGGAACCCACCCGCCTGACCGCCCAAGCTCCCGACGCCACTGGGAGCGGTGGTGGCATTGGCCGTGTTGATCGTGGTAAGGGTGAAGCCAATTGGTTCCGTGCCACCGCTGCCCGCCGCGAAAGCCCCCTCCGGCACGTACACCATTTCCACCCCGAAGACCTTCACCTCATCAATGGTCCCGTAGTTGATCCCGTTCGCCGCGTAGTTCCAGCGCAGTTCCACCCCGGTGGCGTTGAAGGTGCCGGTGCCGTTCGCGCTGCGGTGGATGAACACGCCGACGCCCCAGTTGGTGTTCACATTGAAGGGGCTGCCCGGTGTGAGCAGGCCGGTGCTGATGGTGCTGCCCGTGGGGGCGCTGTGGTTCGCATCCCCGCCCAAACGCGCATGGTGCCAAAGGCCGGTATTGATGTCGCGGTACTTCACGAAGACCCAGGCGGCGTCCCAGTTGTTCGGCGCGGTGCTCACCCGCCAGCTGTTCTCCCAGCTGATGTCGAAGCGCACCTTGCAAAAGCCATCAGCAGGGGCGTCGTCTACCAGCGTGGAGTTGCTGATCTGGATGTTGTTGGCCAGCGCGGAGCAGGCCAGTACGAAGAATGCGTAGGTGGCGAGTGTTCGGATCATGACGCACGGATCAGGTCGGACAAAACTCTCCGCCCGTGGGGTACCGTGCAATAGCATGATAGTTAGGGGGGCTGCCTTTCGATTCGATGGGATGTGGTCCAAAGTGTGTGGGATCTTCAAGGGTTGAGTAGCGCTTGTGTGTTGCGTCGCCATGGATTCTCACTTTGAATGATGCTCAAACCTTGTCGATACTCTTTATACATGGGGTCAGAAGTTTCTTATTCCACGTATTCCAGTGTTACTGTATCTGTTTGTGGTATGCTGGCTACCAGCATTCACCCTTGATGAGACCATCAAATGGTGATACACATCCGTAAATGAACCACCTCGTTTTCCATTACCATATGGATTGATCATTGGCCATGTCATTACATTGGCATTCCCGTCAACATCCAGATCTCCATTGCCGTGTGTAGCTGTGTACCCCCGACCAAGATCATCACTCAAGCTCACGGTTCTCTCCCAAAGATTTCCACTCATTTCAAGGACCCCATAATAACTGGCACCGGAGGATACGCGATCGGATTGTTGATCGCAGAAAATACCAACACGTACTGGTCCTGGTGGAGTGATGCTTGCCGATTCGAACAGAGCGTTACCATGGTCATTCGAAGCGGCATTGGATATCCATTCACTTGCACTTCCATTGGATACAAGCGTTAGATCGCCATATCTGATGAGTGTATTTCCCCAAGCGTAGTCTTGCGGTGTTGCTAGACCAGGGCCTCTAGATGCCTTCTCGTATTCCAGTTCGGTCATTGGTCTCAAGCCGCTCCAATCGAGATATGCGATATGGTCCATCCAACTGTTATAATTGAAGGCCAGCCATTGTCCATCGTCAGGTTCGTTCGCTACCCCATTCTGATTGAGATCACAGTAGAACTCAATTGGTGAACTAGGACTAATATTCAAATTGCATTTAATTCCATTTCTGTTCATCGAATTATCCGAATTGCTCATAACATAGTTTAGCGGAACGGTGGTTATTCCAATATTTATACTGGATGAGGTTCTATTGTGCTGTTGATCCCTAGCAAGGGTGTTGATAAAATCAACATAACATTTTTGTGATAATTCATGTTTCATAATGTAGAATCCATTGTAACCCTTAGGATATAAGGATGGAAGTACTCCTTCTGCACCCATACTCATTGACAATGAGCCTTCGTGAAGTGACCACAGAAAACCAGAGAATGGCGCCAAATACAATTCACTTTCAGAGTTGATCTGAAATGGAATACTGAATGACGATCCAACAGCAGAACCATTTGTGAAACTTCCCGCCTCTCCACCTCCACTGCCTAGATTGAATGATCCTTGTGGAATATACACCATTTCAATGGCGAAGACCTTCACCTCGTCGATGATCCCATAGTTGATGCCGTTGCCCGAGTAGTTCCACCGCAGCTCCACGCCTGTTGTAGAGAAGGTGCCGGTACCCACGGCACTGCGGTACAGGAACACGCCCACACCCCAGTTGCTGCCGTTGTTGTACGCACTGCCTGGGGTGAGCAGGCCGGTCTGTATGGTCCTGCCCGCTGGAGCGCTGTGCTGTGCATCGCTGCCCAAGCGCGCGTGGTGCCACAGCCCGGTGTTGATGTCGCGGTACTTCACGAAGATCCAGGCGGCATCCCAGTTGTTCGGCGCGGTGCTCACCCGCCAGCTGTTCTCCCAGCTGATGTCGAAGCGCACCTTGCAAAAGCCATCAGCAGGGGCGTCGCCCACCAGCGTGGAGTTGCTGATCTGGATGTTGTTGGCCTGAGCGAACAAGGTGATCGCGGCGGCTACGGCGAGGAGAAGCATTCTGTTCATGGTCTTCAGCATTGGGCAATGCCAAAACTCCTTGACGGGGCCATCCTGTGCAATAGCATGAAGGTTACTGATCCGGATCCAGTGCCGCCGTGATCAGCGCCCCAGGAACTTGTTCAGCGCCTCGGTGCGGTTCTGCACATGCAGCTTGCCGTAGATGTGGTGTACATGCTGGCCCACGGTGTTCACGCTGAGGGAAAGCCGTTCGCCGATCTCCTTGTAGAGCAGGCCCTCGGCAAGCAGCTCCAGGACCTCGCGCTCGCGGCTGGTCAGCTGTTCGAGGCGGTTCGGTGCAGTACCGGCCGGGTCGCGAAGTTGCTGGATCACGCGACGCGCCACACTCGTGCTCATGGGTGCACCACCCGCCACCAGTTCGTGAATGGCCTTGATGATGTGTTCGCCGCTGGTGCCCTTCAGGATATAACCATGGGCACCAACCTTCAAGGCTTCGAAGACACGGTGGTCGTCATCGTGCATGGTGTACATCAGGAAGAGGCAACCGGGCATTATCAATGCCAGTTGCTGCACCAGGTCGATGCCGCTGTGCCCTGGCAGGCTGATGTCGGAGATCACGACGCGCGGGGCAAGTGCGGGCAGCTTGATCGTGGCGGCCTCGGCGGTGGGGAAGGAGCCCAGCAATTGCAGTGTGCCATCCTCCTGGAAGAGGTTGGCGATGGCCTCCCGGATGGCGGGTTCATCCTCCACCAGGCATACGGTGACCGGCTCAACACTGTGCATTGGTGCGAAGGTCGGAGGCGCCGTTCCCCGTGCCAATAGCATGTTCGTTAGGGGTGCCCAAGGGAATGGAAATACGGAGGCGCGTGCCTTGGTCCTCCTCGATCAGCAGGGTGCCATGCAGGTCCGCAACGCGTTTGCGCATGTTCGCCAATCCGCGTCCTTCGTCATCAGCGGCGGTTGCGCGGAAGCCGATGCCGTTGTCGTGCAAGTCGATCAATAGCTGTTCTTCCCAGGTGAAGGTGAGCCGCACCTCGGTGGCCTGTGCGTGCTTCACGATGTTGTGCAGGGCCTCCTTCAGCACCAGGAAGAGGTTGCGCCGTTGCTGCGCGGAGAGGCGAATGGCAGGCATCGGGCCATCCGTGTGCAGGTTGGCGGCGATGTTGTTCTCGCCGAGGTAGTCACTTGCGTAGCGCTGGCAACGGGCTGTGGTTCCGGGCAGGTCGCCCTCTTCGGTGGTCATGGACCAGATGAGCTGGCGCATGGTGGTGATGAGGTCGCCTGCCTGCGTGGCCAGCACAGCGAGTTGTGCGCGTTTTTCCGGATCGCTCTCCTTGCGCAGTGCGGTCTCGCTGCGCAGGCGCAGTGCGGTAAGGCCTGCCCCCAGATCATCGTGCATGTCGCGCCCCACTTCTTCGCGCACGTGCATTTCGGCGATGATCCTCTCCTGCTCCAGGCGCTTCATCTCCAAGGCGGCGAGTCGCCGTTCCTGCACGCGACGGCGCGCAAAGGAGTAGGTCAGCATCGATAACAACAACACGGCTCCGATCCCCGATCCGGTGATCCACAGGGCCCGCTCGCGCTGGTCCGCGAGTTCCTCCTGCATGGCCAGTCGCTCCAACATGAATACCTCCGCCTTCAACAGACTATCGGTCACCACTTGCTTGCGGAGGTCGAAGCGCATCACGTCCTCGCGGCCCTGCATGGCGTGCAAGGTGTCCTTGTAGGCTGCCCACAGGGTGGTCATGCGCAGCGCATCGGAAGTGCGGCCTTGCGTGTTGTACAGGTCTTTCAGCAACCCGGCAATGTGTACCATGCTGCCTTCATCGCCCAGTTCGCGTGCAAGACCCATGTATCCATTGGCCTTGGCAATGTCGAGGGCATCGAGCAGTTCGCGTTCGGCGCGGGGCACATTACCCAGGGCCGCATGGGCCTGTGCGCCAAGCACCCTGCAGCCGCACCCGGCTGCTTCATCGCCCAAGGTGTCCGCAAGTGCGATACATGCCCGGGCGTTCGCCAACGCTTCATGATGCTCATTGCGCTCGGCGTGCAGTCGTGCCAGGGCGGAGAGGGAAGATAGCCGCGCCCAGTTGTACGGTGCGAACTGGTACAGGCTGTCTGCGAACAGCAGGTCCGCCAAAGCCGCATCCTTATCCATAGCGAGCCGATGCAGGTGTGCACGGTGTTCGAGCAGCAGCGCGGCGCTACCCGGGATGTGGCCGGGCACGGCATACAAGGAATCCCATAACTGCCAAGCTTCCTCCATGCGTCCTTGGGCCGCCATGCAGCGCACAAGGTGGCCGCCTTGGTAGGCAAGGTGTTCATGGGGGGCCTCGAGTTTTGCTGTCGTGAACTTCAGGGCCGTGCGGAACTCCATTTCGGCCAGTCGGTGTTCACCGATGGCCATCAACAACACGCCGATCGCATCGCGGCGGATACCGATCCTGATAGGGTCTCCAAACTCCTCGTCCATGGCACAGGCAAGCTGGAAGTGTTTCAGTGCTGCGGGTATGTCGCGGCGGAACTTCATTTGATAGCCCATAAAGTAATGGTGGTCTGAACGGCATATTAAGAACCACGCATCCCCGAGCGTGTCGGTCAAGCTGCGGAACAAACTGTCAGACTTGTACAAATGGGGCAGGGCCTTGTTCGACACCATCCAGCGACCGGCCCTGTCCATCTCAAGTTCGACGCGCGCCTTCACGCTCGTGTCGCCTTCCAAGTGCCTTAAGTGGTCGGGGGGATGTGCGCTCCACTGAGCGGAACAAGCCAAAGCGAGGATCACGGACAAGGCCATGCAACAGCCCCGAGATCGAAAATGGACCTGAGTGCAGCTCGTTGCCCTGCGAATATGCGGGGACTTGAAATTCGACCGTAAGTGAATGTACCACCAGCTGGATCGTCCAAAATGGTCGGATACAGCGATGCGATGGCCTTGGGCGAGTTCCTTCCCACCTTTTTGGCGAGTAGAACACCATGGATCCGTTGGGCTGATCGCAGTATTGAACATCGAAAGGGATCACGCTGATCAATGTCGACGAAGATCATCGAATGGCACATACACATCAACGTAACTTTTGTTGACGATCCAAGGCTCGGTTATTCAGAATGCGGATGCACGCTGGTCTTGGGACCGGACGATCAGGCGATCATATTGAGATCGTACCCGGCCAGATCCAGGGTATACAAGGCATGGTGCGCGATAGATGGCGCTTTTGATAGCGTGATCCCTGTTTATGGCAACTGCTCCAGGCGCATATTGGTCGGAGTGGACCCACCCAGGTTCAACAGGATGGGTTCCCTGTCGTTTCCCGCGCCGGTGTATTTCACTACACCGTCCAGGTTCACGTCCTCGCCATGGTAGCCGCTGATGGTGCTGGTGGGCATCAGACCACCGATGCTTACCAGGATCGGGTCGCGGTCGTTGTCGGCTCCGGTATATTTCAGCAGTCCATCGAAGGTGACATCACCTGCCCACAACACCTGCTTGGGAAATGTGCCGGCGATGCTCTTGCTGGCGTCGGTGCCATGGGTGGCGGTGGCTGCGCTGCCCAGGTCAAGGCTGGTAGGGGTGGGGCCAAGCGATTGGGCAGCGGCCGCCATCACCCCCAGGTGATTGCGATGCAATACCGCCACATGGTAGTTCCCTGCTGGCATCTGGAAGGTGAGGTGTGAGGTGCCGTCGGTGTCCACGATGTCGCCATCGCGCTGCAACAGGCCGCTGCGGCTGGCCACCACGGTCGATGCATCACCTTCGTCCCGCAGTTCCACCAGCACCCAGTCCACGATGGCATCCGTGCCGGTGACCGCCAGTACTGCGGGAAGGATGGTCTCGCCACCTCCGCCACCGGTATGCCCATAACCCAGGGTGGTATATGGTTCGGTGAGCGGGAAGGTGGCCAGGTTGCGCAGTGCATCGTTCATGAGCCCATTGGAGGGGTCGTACGGCCCTTCGATGAAGGCCACCACGGAGAGGGGCAGGGTGATGGGCACGGCGTAGCGTTGGCTCGCCTCACCGCGGCCAGCGCCACCGCCATATCGGTTTGCGAGCGATGGGCTCCCCTGCCAGGCCATGCGCCCTTCGCCACGGCCACCGCCACCCGCAAACATCCCACTGCCGAAGACGTTCACCACCAGCGTATAGTCCTCCACCTCGCCATAGTCGCCAGTGCCACATTCGCCCCCATTATCGAGGTAGTTGAGCCTGACCCGCATGCGCACGGGTCCTGGTGTGGTGCCTGGCGGAGCGCTCACCATGCCGGTGAAGGTGGCATGGTCGGTGGTGCCGAGCAGGAAGGAACCGCCAGCATCGTCGAACTGGAAATTGCGGTCCCAGTCCACATACACGCGGACCAGGTCGCCGGAGAAGGGATTGAGGTTCTCCACCAGAATGGGCAGCGAGGCACCCGCTACGATGTCAGTGGAAAGGTGGCTGAAGTCGCTGTATCCGCCCGCTTCGCAACCACTGCTCGTGTGGTTGATGCTGCCGATCGCCACGCGGACGATCGCTTCGTTGCTGCCGCCACAGTTCGAAGCACCGGCCTGGCAGTGGCTGCGGAACACGGTGGTGGTGCGGTCGCTGAATGTGATCGTCTCGCACAGGCTGCTGGCAAAAATGTGCAGGAAGTACACCTGATCGCTGGTGGCCGTGAAATGCAGCGGCGTCGTACCCCAGGTCAATGCATTACTTGCTTCGGCATTGGAAATGGTGAGGAGGTCGGTGTTCACACTGCTGGTGAAACGATAGGTGCGACCGGCCAACAGGGCCACCTGCACGCGATCCCCGGACCAGCTCTGGTCGCTGATCATTTGCTGCGTGCCATCATCCGGAACGTTGATGATGTCCGGTGGGAACAGTGTGCCGCCATAACATTGGGCGTGCAGATCGGTGCTTATCGCAAGCGACCAAAGCATGAAGAGCACGGCCCATGCGGCCAGCCTCCAACAGGTGAAGCGAAGCAATTGTTGCTTGTATGCCATGGGGAAGAACTTTGTCGATGAGGGATCATGATCATTGCAAGGTGCGCACGCCCCGGATGCCGTATGCCGGTGTGCGGGCACTGTTGATGCCGTTCGCCGAACCCCGGTCCGATGTGCGCAGCGCATTGGGTCCGGCGCTGTTCCAACTGCCACCCCTGGTGGCCGGGCCACCCGCAGGGGTGGGCCATGCAGGCGTATCGGCTTCACCTACCCCGTCCAGAACGCCGTCGCCTTGGAGTCCGGTATATGCCCAACCAGCAGGGTAGGATAGCGAGATCACGAATTCATTCAGGTTGCCGGCGAGGTCCATGATCCCGTAGTACCCAGCACCCGAGGTCACCCTGCCGTTGTTGCCGGCATGTGCTGCCATCAGCCCCGATCGTTTGGGACCGGATGGTGTGCCGTTGGTTGTGCCGAACACGGCATTGCCTGCTGTGGTCTGATAGCCCGATGCCACCCCTTCGTTCGTGGTATTCTCCTGTTCGTATGACAGCACGGTGCTACCGATCAGCTCCACGCCCCACGGGAATTCATTGGCCACCGGAGGCAGGGGTCCCCGGCATGCCTTCTCGAACTCGAATTCGGACATGGGTCGCAAGCCGCACCAATCCAGGAAGGCGAGGTGATCGGCCCAGTTCACCCAGGTGCAGGCGATCCACTGACCATCGTCGTCCTCCCCGCCGATACCGTTGCCATTGGCATCGCAATAGAAGGTGAGCGGTGCATTGGCATCAATGGTCCCGTCGCAGCGGATGAAGGATCGCATGATGGGAACGCTACTGTTGCTCATCACATAGCGGTTCGTTACGTTGGTGACCCCGGCAGCAAGGTCGGTCCCGGTGCGTGCGTCCTGCTGAGCGCGTGTCAGGGTATTGAGGAAGTCCACGTATTGCTGCTGGCTCAGTTCGTACTTCATGCAGAGGAAGCCCCGGAAGCCCTTGGGATAGGTGGCGGGCAGCGTGCCACTGGTATTGATGCTTACTTCCGCCCATAGACTGCCTGCTGTCTGCGCGATGGGCACGGCGTTCTCCGAACCGATCGGATAAGGAATGGTGTTGCCGGATGTCCATGCCCCATCGGTGAAACTGGCGTACTCGGTCCCGCCACTGCCTAGATGGAAGGCTCCTTGGGGCACAACGACCATCTCGATCGCGAAGACCTGTAACTCGCCGATATCATCGAAAACGAGGCCCTGTGCCGAGTAGTCCCAGTTCAACTGGATGCCGCTGGCCGAGAAGGTGCCACTGCCGTTGAAATCGCGGCCGAACATGGCGCCGATCACCGGGTTGGTCGTGGGATGATAGGGTTCACCTGGTGTGAGGTGTCCGGGTGAGTACCAGCAGCCCGCCGGCATCACGTGGCCTGCGACGGACGGCCACACATGTTGCCATGCGCCCAGCGGGCTGCGGTACTTGATGAACACCCAGGCCAGGTCCAGATTGCCCGCAGGCACATCACGCCATCCGTTCTCCCAAGAGAGGTCGAACTGGATGAAGGTTTGTGTGCCTGTGTTCCCGGTGAGCGAGACGTTCGACACCTGGATGTCGTTGGCGGATGCTGCGAAGGTGAATGCCATGCTTGCGATGGCGATGGACCTTTTGAACAGGAGAATTGTGATCGGAATGGGCATGGCTACTCTTGGGTTCGTTGGGCGTGGTGGGTGCCACACCGGTGCAAGCAAATCGGGCGGGATGTCAGCAACAAGGCCGATCGAGCCGCTGAACAGAAGGGGCGAGCCCACAGGCAGGGGAACCCGGTGGATGTATTGTGATAAGGTCGGACCAGAGCGCTCGTCCTGGTTGGGGTATCTCGACGGCTTTTCACCCTTACTCGTACTGGGTTTTTCGACGAACACTTCCCTTTTGCTGCCCAACCGCCTATTTTTGGCGACCTGCTCTGATCAGGGGCACTGCCCGGGCGGAAAATGAACGGTGCTCGTATAAACCCGGAAAGGGCAACAAATGACCGCTTCGAACCCATTGTCCCGGCAGCACCGGACCGGTACCGATCTGTGCGCATTATCGAACATGTCATGAAGATCCGTTCACGCATCGCTCTGCTCTCGCTGATCATGCTGCTGGTGATGAGCGGCTGCGGCAGTGTGAAGCTGAGCCACATGGTGATGCAGACCGACGTGGGCTCGGAGACCATGCCTATCGATTCGATCCCCGATCTGCGGATCATGCCCCTGGACATCATTGGTATCCAGGTCACGAGCAACGACCCCTCTACGGTGCTTGTTTTCCAACAGCAGCGTTTCGCCTCAGCCGGCACCGCCACCGGAGCGGCCTCGGGCGAAGGTGCCATGGGGATCCAGGAAGGCTACCGCGTGGATGAGGAAGGGAACATCTACCTCCCTTTCATCGGCCAGGTGAAGGCCCAGGGGAAGACCTTGAACGATCTCCGTGTGGAGATCACCGAGCGGCTGGATAAATTCATCCTGAACACCTCCGTGCAGCTGCGTTTCATGAACTTCAGGGTGACCCTGCTCGGCGAAGTGTTCCGGCCCAGCACCTACATCATCCCCAACGAGCGCTTGACCTTGCTGGAGGCGATCGGCATGGCGGGCGATTTCACCCCTTATGCCGACCGCAGCACCGTGCTGGTGATGCGCGAGCGCAATGGCGTGCGTGAGTTCGCGCGCATCAACACCCAGGAGCGCTCGCTGTTCAGCTCACCCTATTTCTACCTGAGCCCGAACGACATCGTTTACATCGAACCGCTGAAAGCGAAACAGTATGCCACCCAGGGCGATTTCGTGGAGCGCTACTCCGTCATCCTGGTCTCACTGCTTAGTCTGGCGACCATATTCTTCTCCACCCGGTGACGCAGGCCCCCCAGCATGATCAAGGACCCGTGAGCGGGTCGGACCTGCGGGCCATCTGGAACGTGGTCCTCCGCCATTGGCTGCTTTATGCGCTCTGTCTTCCTCTGGCATTGGCGCTCGCCTATTTGTACCTGGCATTGTCCACGCCGATGTACCAGGTGGAGGCACAGGTATTGATCAAGGATGAGAAGAGCTACGGAGAGGATATCCTGTTCGCCGAACTCGGCCTGGGCAAGAAGGTGAAGAACCTGGAGAACGAAGTGCTGGTCCTGTTGTCCTCACCGCTGATGGCCGATGTGATCTACAAGAACAACCTGCAGTATCGTTATTTCCGCAAGGAGGGTCCGGTGCTGGAGGAGATCTATACAGCGCCGCCGGTAAAGGTCCTGGACTGGTCGCCGACCGCCACCCGCAACCGTGTGACCGGGGTGTTGGCCTTGGACTCGGCAGGGGGGTACAGCTTCACGGTGGATGAAAAGGCGTACCATGGTGAGTTCGGGAGGCAACTGCAATTGCCTGGTGGAAAGTTGATCCTGTGGCGCGATCCCAAATTCGGGCCCGACGAGGAGGTCATCGTGATGGCGCTTTCCGTGGAGGAGATGGCCGGTTACTTCAGGGAGAACCTGGAGGTGTCCATCGCAGGGGAGGAATCGAGCATTCTGATCCTTAATCTGAAGGACAATTCACCCCAACGTGCGCACGATGTGCTGATGGCCCTGATCGAGGCCTACAACAAACATTCGATCGATGAGAAGAACCGGGGTTACGAGGGCGCGATCCGGCTGATCAATGAACGCCTGGAGATGGTGACCAGTGAACTTGCCGAAGTGGAGCGGGACGTGGAGGAGTTCAAACGGGGCAGCGTGACCGTGGAGTTGAGCATTGAAGGCAGCCTGCTGATGTCGGAGATGACCGGCTTCGACCACAAGATCTCCGACCTGAAGGTGCAGATGAGCGTGATGGACGCCATCGAGCAGGTGCTGATCGACAACATCGACAGCCGGGAGTACGTGCCGACGAACCTGAGCATCAACAGCGTCACCCTCAGCAACGAGCTTCAGGGTTTCAACGCCATGCTGGCCCAGCGTGAGGAACTGGAGCGCAAGCTGGGCGCCGACCACCCCGACCTGATGTTGCTGGGCCGCCAGATCCAGAACCTGAGGAATTCGATCCTGGACAACCTGCAGGCGATCAAGGGGGAGTTGCGGATGATGCTTGCGGCGAATCAAGAACAGCAGCAGATCCTTGAGAGCCGCACCCGCAGCCTGCCACGCCGCGAACGCGAACTGGTGGAGAAGACCCGGCGCAAAGGTGTGGTGGAGAACCTGTACGTCTACCTGCTGCAGAAGCGCGAGGAGTCCATCATCAGCATGGCTGTCACTACATCAACAGGCTCCGTGGTGGAACCGGCTTACCTGCCGGAGGTTCCGGTAAGCCCCAAGCGTGGACAGATCTGGCTGATCGCCATGTTCCTGGGACTGGCACTGCCCAGCGGTTTCATCCTGCTGATGAACCATCTGAACGACAAGGTGGAGAGCGCTGCTGATATTGAACGTATGACGGACGTGCCCATCCTGGGCTCGATCGCCACCAGCAGAAAGAAGGAGGGCATGGTGGTGCGCGAAAAGGGCAATTCCGTGGTGTCGGAGATGTTCAGACTGTTGCGTGCGGATCTGATGTACCTCACACCGGGTGAGGACCTGAACGTGTTGTTGGTGACATCGTCCTGCTCCGGCGAAGGCAAGTCATTCATCGCCATGAATCTGGGCATGACGCTGGCCCTGGTGGGGAAGAAAGTGTTGGTGCTGGAGCTGGACCTGCGCAAACCCAAGCAGGAGCGGTACTTCGGTCTCAGCGCCGGTTCCACAACGGGCGTGGTGAAGTACTTGGTGGATGCCTCCGTTTCGGTGGACGAGATCATTCTCAACAGTGGCGTCCATCCCGGGCTGGACGTGATCTTCAGCGGGCCCATCCCCCCCAATCCGGGGGAATTGATCATGTCCAAACGCCTACGCGCGCTGATCGTGGAACTGCGCAAGACCTACGACACCATCATCCTGGACACG
>JBGTIB010000275.1:0-7514 GCA_041745875.1 Flavobacteriales bacterium
TGGTCGGATCCAAGCGCTCCAATGCGATGACGAAGCGGATACGCTCCCCGGATCGGCGTCCCAGGAAGTCCTCCTCCTCCTTGATGCGCCCCGAAACGAACACAGGCAACCAGATCTCCAGCACATCGCGGATCGCTTGGAAGCCCAACCCGGCCTCGTAGTAATTGGCCACACCATGGGTCACGGTAATGCCTCCGCTCGTGGAAGTGATCGTACGTGTGGGTACCCAGCCCGTGCTGGCGAAAAGCGAGAAAGGAAGTGGCAAGGGCAGGTCAAGTTCCATATTGATCGCCGCAACCCAGTCATCGCTACCACCCTGACGGAATGGGGTCTTGAATGCGCCCTGCTGCTTGTTGAACTGGCGCGAAAGTTTGCCCTCCGTGGCACCGCGCTCCAGGTAGGCGTGGTCGAAGAGCAGATCCTCGGGACCCCAACTGAGCCCCCAGGCGTTGAGCGGATCCTGGTAGAACCCCGAACCACGGTGCAATATGCTGCCCAGGAAGGCACGCAAGCGCAGCTGATCCTTCGCTTTGTTGTAGGTGAAGGCCTGCTTCAATTCGAGGGAAGCACGCACGAATTCTGCGTTGTAGGTCATCGTTGGAATGATCTCCGATGGTGTGAGCGAGGCGGTATTGATGGCTCGGTAGCTCAGTTCCCCATAAGTGTCCGCACGGCTGTTGATGAAGGCGGGGCCTTCCGGTGGTGCGATGCGCTGCTCCTGCCAAAGTTGTACCCCACGTATGCTGATGCTGTGCTGCCAGGGCCGCGTCAAGGGGTCGCGTTTCAGATCGAACACGATGGAGGGAGCGAGCTTGGTGTACCAGGCATCGGCATGGTGGTCGTGGAAGGTGGAAGCGCTCCGGGCGCTTACGCCCAAGTGGATGTTCTGGAACAAGCGGCTGTTCATCCGGTCGAAATGGTGCTCGATGCGTGCTGCACCTCCCGGTCGTTCACTGCCCAGGCCGTAGAGCGGTGCCATCACCCATTCCGTACGCTGGCTGGGGAACACCGTGTTGTAGGCGGCCAGGCCCAATTGAAAGCCATCGTGCCCGTTCCAGGCGGCCACCGGCGTCCAGTATACACTTCGGCGGTCGTCCTTCTCCAGGCCGAGCAGGTACTTCACTTCCGGTCTGGCATAGCGGCGGAAAAGGCCGTGGCTGCGCACTTCGTTATTGCGCCGGTCGATGTCCAGCGTGCGGGCACCAGCGTCCAGACGAACCCGATCCGCATCGGACCAAGGGAGCGTGGCGACGTGTCGACCATGGGTGCCCGTCACCCAAACGGTGCCCAACTCGGTACCATCGCGCCATCCGGTGGCGGAAAAGGGGAAGCCCGTGGCGGCGGTGCTGCGGTAGGTGAGTTGGTCGCCCTTCAGTTTCAAGGGCTTCACATCCACCTTGCGCGCTGTGCCGATCAGTTCATCGAACATCCACGACAGGTCCCTGCCGCTTTCCCGTTCGAACACGCGCCGCACATCTTCGGGGCGGGGATGCTTGAACTTCCATTCCTCGTAATAGGCCTGCATGCAACGATCGAAGACCTCATCGCCCAGGTAGGTGAAAAGCTGGTCGAAGACCAGGGCGGTCTTGCTGTACACGATGCCCCCGTAGTTGATCTGGGTGTAGTCGTGCGAGCAGGTCTCGATCGCTTGGTCCAGGTTGCGGCGGGCGTTGATCCGGTAGGCGATCTCACTCAGAAAGTGGTGGCCGTCCGTTACATGTTCCGTGAGCTTGCCAACACCGGGTACTCCATCGATCATGGCGAGCCCACCCTGCGGGTGTCGTTCGCGCATGTAGCGTTTCTCCACAAAACTGTTCATGCCCTCGTCCATCCACGGATGGTCGCGCTCGTTGCTCCCGAGGATGCCATAGAACCAATTGTGCCCCACCTCGTGCGTGATCACGTTGTCCAGGCTTTCGGTGCTGCCCATGTTGCCGATGATGGTGATCATGGGGTATTCCATGCCTCCGCCCGCGCTGATGGTGCCATCCACGGCGGTGCATGCACTGTATGGATAGTCACCCACCCATTGGCTGTACAGCCGGACACTTTCATTGAGCGATATGATCCCAATGTCCTCCCAGAAACCTGAATTGCGCGGTGTGAAAAGGGCCCATGTGGTCACCGTGCGACCGCTCCGAGGGAGTGTCACGTTACCCTTGCGAACTTGGAATCGCTTGTCAGCGAACCACGCGAAGTCGTGTACATCATTCTGCTGGAAGCGCAATGTCTTGGTCCGTGGTGAGGAAGGGGGAAAGTCGTTCAGCAAAGTGCCTGTTCGGGGAACCCGGGCCAGGGAATCCATGAAGGTGGCTTCGGGCACATTGTCCAGCAATAGACCTGTTGCACCCACCACATAGTTCGCAGGTAGTGTTATCGTTACATCGAAGCTGCCGAATTCGCTATAGAACTCGCCTATGGTGAGGTAGGGCATGGCATGCCAACCATTACGGTCGTAAACAGCCGGCTTGGGGTACCACTGGGTGATGTGGTAAGCCTGTCCGGTGTGGCCCAAGCGCGAGAACTTGCTGTCTGGGATCTTCACGCGGAAAGGTGTGCTGATGGTGGTGCTCTCGCCCGGAGCAAGCGGTGTCGCCAGCTTGATCCAGCCGATATCCGCATGCTTTGGATGATGCCCCCAGGTGAGCTTCAAGCCATCGGTGCTGAATTCCAGGTTGTCGATATAGCCACGTTCTTCCGGCGTGGCGAAATGAAGCGACAGGTTCCCATCGCGGACCAATTGCTTGTTCAGCGCACTGCTGCGATCTCGGTACGCATTGGGCCAGAGGTGCACCCACAGCGTGTCCAGCGTTTCGGGGCTGTTGTTGGTGTAATCGAAGGACTCCTGGCCGTGCAGGAAATGGCCCAGATCATCGAGCCGTACTACGATGGTATAGTCCACACGTTGTTGGAAATAGTCCTGGGCAATGGTCGAGATGTGACCCAGGCAGATCGGAAGCGCGAGCAGACAGGACCGGATGGCATTCATGCTGCCAAGATCGTCACCGAACGCGAACAGTGCGATGCCCACTGTTCGGAAAACCGAAGTGAAGCCTCAAGAGCCGAATAGCTCGGCCAACTTGGCGTCCAGGTCGTGCGATCGGAGCCCCTTGGCCAGGATCTTCCCCTCGCGATCCACCAATACGGTGAAGGGAATGCTGCTGACGCCATATTCCTGGGCTGCTGCATTGTTCCAGAACCCCAGGTCGCTGACATGCTTCCATGGAAGACCATCGGCCTGGATGGCCTGCACCCAGGCATTATGATCTCGGTCGAGGGCCACACCCAAAATATCGAAGCCTTTGTCCTTGTACTTGGCGTGGACGCGTTTCATGGCCGGGTTCTCGATCCGGCAGGGACGACACCAGCTCGCCCAGAAGTCGATCAGGACCACCTTGCCGCGCATTTCGCTCAGAGCAAAGGTTCCGCCATCGGGTGTTTGCTGCCTGATCTCCGGTGCATCGCCACCAATGGGAAGAAGTCCGGCCAGTCGCTGCATTTCCTCCTCCTGCATGCGCATGGCGATCTCCTGCTGTTCGGTGCGGTCCACCTGTTCGCGGAACGCCGTGTAATATCCTGAACCTCCCATGGGCTTGCGGAGGTCATCACGCACCTTCTTGTACAGTGCGAATTCCTGCTGCATGTTCAACTTGTTGATGGCTGTAAGCGCAACAGGCGAAGCACTGTTCTCGGCGACGAAGCTTTTGCAGGACTCATAAAAGGCACTGTTCAACTGGTTCAAGGTATTGATCGCCTCGGTGTTCCCGGCGTCCAGCGCGATCACCCTGCGCAGCGAATCGCGTTTTGCGCTGAATGTGCCATCATCCTTGTGGAAGCGATGCAATAACTCGGTATGCTTCGATCCCTCCAGCACGGGCGGAGTGGCAAGGCCGCCGACCTTCGCTTCGACCTTCAGATCCTCGGTGCTGTCGAGCACCACCACGAGATGTTCCTCACCGATGCGTATCCGGTAAAAGTCCAGGGGAAGCGCGGGAAGGCGTAGCACGCCATGTCCCGCCGCATCAAGGGCGGCGGAATCGACCACGATCGCCTTGTTGTTCACGAATCGTTCGAAGTAGGCCTTGCTGCCTCCAGCACCTTCGATCTCCAAGGAGACCTTGTGCCCATTGCCTGTTCCATCCAGGTTGCAACCGGCCATCAGCAGTGCTGCGCAGGTCGCCATCGGGTATATCCAGCGTTCCTTCATGATCGATACGGTCTATTGTTCCAACATGCGTCGCACCACTTCATTGGCGCGTTTCGGATCGGCTTTGCCTTTTGTCCCTTTCATCACCTCGCCCATGAACAGGCCGAGCAGGCCCTTGTTGCCTGCGCGATACGCCTCCACCTTGTCGGGGTAGCGCGCCATTGTTTCTTGCATGATGCTTTCCACAAGATCGGTCCTTTGGTCCTGGACGAGGTCGTACTGCAGTGCAAGATCGGAAGGGGAGCTGGAAGTGTTCTCCAGCATCAAGGGGAACAGCTTCTGACTGGCGATCGTGTGGTTCACGGTCCCGGCGTCGATCAGTGCGATAAGGTCGGCAAGGCGCCGTGCTGTGATCGGGAACTGTGCCATGGTGAGCCCCTGGTCGTTCAGCCAGCCGCGCACATCACCCATCACCCAGTTCGCTGCAGCCTTATGGTTCGCACAGTGTGCGATCACTTCTTCATAATACAAAGCGGTGGCCTTGTCATCCGTGAGGATCCCCGCATCATAGGCGCTGAGGCCAAGTTTGCCGATATACTTCTCCCGAAGCTCACGGGGCAGTGGCGGCATTTCCCGGCGAATGGCCTCCTTGACAGCCTCCGTCACAGTGATCGGTTGAAGGTCGGGCTCGGGGAAGTACCGGTAATCATGTGCCAGTTCCTTGCTCCGCATTCCCATGGTGCTGCCTTTGGTCGCGTCAAAGGTCCGGGTCTCCATGTGGATCACCCCTCCGGCGTCGAGGATCTCGCTCTGGCGTTGGGCCTCATATTCGATGGCCCGCACCACATTGCGGAAGCTGTTCATGTTCTTCACTTCGCAGCGTGTACCGAAGGCCTCTACACCTTTCTCCCGTAGGCTGATGTTCGCATCGCAGCGCAGACTGCCTTCCTCCATATTGCCATCGCAAATGTCCAGATACCGCACCAGACGGCGGATCTCGGTGAGGTAGTCGTAGGCCTCCTGGCCGCTGCGGATGTCGGGCTCGCTCACGATCTCCACCAACGGGACCCCGGCACGGTTCAGATCCACCAAGGTATTGAAGGGGTCCACATCGTGGATGCTCTTACCGGCATCCTCCTCCATATGGATGCGCGTGATCCCGATGCGCGTCATGCCCGGTGAAGCGCTGGCATCCTGCAAGGCATCACCACGCGTATCGGGGATCTCGATCCACCCCTTCGTACAGATGGGCGTATGATCTTGCGTGATCTGATAGCCCTTGGGCAGGTCGGGGTAGAAGTAATTCTTGCGCGCGTAATGCATCCACGGAGCGATCGTGCAATGCGTGGCCAGTCCAATGCGAATGGCATGTTCCACCACCTTCTTGTTCACCACGGGTAGCGTGCCGGGATGTCCCAGTGTGATCACGCTCACATTGGTGTTCGGGTGATCGCCATACGCATTGGGGTCGTCGCTGTACGCCTTGCTCTCAGTGATCAACTGGGCATGCACCTCAAGGCCCACCACAAGATCATACTTATCGCTCCAGTGTGGCGCCGATGTACCCGTCGCGATATCCTTTGAAGCGTTCATCAGCAACTGGCGATCAGTTCCTTCATGATACGCGTGAGCTTGGGCTCGGCCTTTTCAGCTACACGCTGGACCATTTCATGTGTTGTTTTTTCGATGCGGCCCTCCACGCCCATGTCGGTGATCACGCTCATGGCGAAACAAGGGATCCCCATCTGACGGGCAGCGATGACCTCCGGCACGGTGCTCATACCCACGGCGTCACCGCCAATGATGCGCATGTAGCGGTATTCGGCCGGTGTTTCCAAGGTGGGTCCGGTAAGGCCCACGTAACAGCCCAGTTGCACCGGGATCCCGTTCCTCTTCGCGATCTCCTGTGCTTTGGCAATGAGCGTGTGGTCGTAGGGTTCGCTCATATCGGGGAAGCGGGGCCCCAGTGCATCGATGTTCCTGCCGATCAACGGGTTCGGGAAAAGGCAGATATGATCATTGAGTATCATCAGGTCCCCGACCTCGAACGCCGGGTTCACGCCTCCACATGCGTTGCTGACGAAGAGGCGCTGAATGCCCAGGAATTTCATCACGCGCGCTGGAAGAACGACCTCATCCATGGTCCATCCTTCATAGAAGTGGAAGCGCCCTTGCATGGCCACTACCGGTTTGCCCGCCAACGTTCCGAACAGTAATCTGCCGGGGTGGCCCTGTACCGTGCTGACAGGGAACTCCGGGATCTCGGAATAGGCGATGGTATGCTCGACCTGGATCTCCTTGCCAAGTGCACTGAGACCTGTTCCCAGTATGATGCCGGTCTGCGGGACGAAATCGCCGGTGACCTTCTTGATGTGGTCAGCGATGCGTTGGATGCGATGCAACATGGTCTCGTATCAGGTCGGCGAAGCGTTCAGGTTCGTTCAGGATCACGGCTTTCATGCCGATCGTACACAGGGGCGAACCCTCCAAGGGGCTTCCTGCGATCACGGAGGAAAGCCTGGCAGCATCCTTCTCCGTGGTGATCAGCATTTTCGGACCGGCCGCGAAGGTATTGAATCGCTCAGCCAAGCGGGCCAGGTCCGCAGACGTGAAACGGTGGTGGTCGGGGAATGCGATATGCTCTAGGTCCGTGACCTGGGTGCGCAAATGCCGGACAAGTGGGGCAGGATCGGCGATCCCCGTGAGGAGCAGGAGGTGGGTCGCCAGTGGCACTTCATCAGTTCCGGACAGGCCCTGTGGGTCGAACAGTCTTGGCCGATCATAGACGATACCACTGAAAAAGAGCTCCTGACCGTGCCGAAGCCCTAGGCGCTTACGCCATGCCTGCCGTTCGGTCTCAGTTGGAAGTTCAGGGCACTTGCTTACGACCACCACATCAGCCACCCTGGCCCGGGACGGCAGGTCACGAAGGCGACCTGCAGGTAACAGGGTATCCTCACTATAGGGGTTCTGCCACGTTGTAAGGAGGATATCCAGTCCGACATCGATCCGGCGGTGTTGGAAGGCATCGTCCAGGATGATCGCCTGGAGAACGGTCAAGCTTGTCGTCATTTGTTCCAAAGCGGACCGCCGATCGGCGCCAACATGGACGTGCACGCCAGGGAATTTTCGTTTGATCTGCAAGGGTTCATCACCCACCTGGTCGGCACTGTCCATGGCCAGGACCTCACGTACACCCGTGCCCTTCCGCCCATAACCCCTGCTCAGCATGGCGATCGGCGCGATCCCTTCCAAAATGCGCAGGATGAGTTCCACATGGGGGGTCTTCCCCGTACCACCCAGGGCCAGATTTCCAACGCCGATGCTGGGTATGCGTATCCTGGTGCTTTCTAACAGCCCATGATCG
>JBGTIB010000276.1:0-7876 GCA_041745875.1 Flavobacteriales bacterium
AGTTGGACGACATGTTGGAAAGCGCCAAGATCGAACCTGAATTGATCGCAAGCCTTGGCGATGGCATGAGAAGCCTGAGCGATCAGGCCCGTCAAATGAACGAGATCACCGGTGCGGCCGCAGCGACGAGCGAGTATGCAAGCAGCTTGAAAGGTGCATCCATGAAAGTGACCGAATTGAGCGATAGCTACTCCAAGGCCAGTGAGAGCCTGGTGGGTTTGACCAACAATGTGGATGCAGGTCGCAATGCCGGTGATAGTCTGGTGCGCATGAGCGAGAACCTCACTGCATTGAACGAGATGTATGAGATGCAGCTGCGCGGAAGCCGTGAAAAACTCGAAGCGGCCAATCAGATGTTCGCCGGAATGAGCGAAATGCTGACCAACCTGAACAACTCGGTGGAGGATACGAAACGCTACAAGGAGAACATCTCCGAACTTAGTGACAATCTCGCCAAGCTCAATACCGTGTACGGTAATATGTTGAACGCCATGACCATCAGCCGCTAAGGCCGATGATCCAGCCGACAAAGACCTTTAACTAGCAAGGAACCATGGCAGGAGGAAATCTGTCCCCGCGGCAGAAAATGATCAACATGATGTATTTGGTACTGACGGCGTTGTTGGCGCTGAACGTATCGAAGGAGATCTTGGACAGTTTCGTAACGGTCAACAATGGCTTGGAGATCACCAAGTACACCTTGTCCGAGAAGATGACCGAGACCTATGGTCAGTTCGGGAAACTTGCAGGTGAGAACCGCGAGAAGTATGGCGCTGCCCACGATGCGGCCGAAGGCGTAAAACGTGAGGCCGATGTGCTGTTCAGCTACATCGATACCATCAAGGCCCGCGTGATCGCAGGTACGGAGAAGATACCGATGGACTCGGTCGTATACCCAGGTCCCAATGGCCGTCCAATGGTCCGCCCTCTGGATCTGGTGAAGGGCAAGGACAACTACACGGTATTGACCAATCTGATGGGCATGGGCGATCCCGGTACACCCAAGGAGGTGGAGTACGGTGCATTGGAACTCAGGGCCAAGTTGGAAGCGTTCCGTGATCAGCTGAAGGTGGCATCAAAGGACAATCCGACCCTCGCCGCCAACCTCGACAAGATGTTCCATTTCGAGGATCTGAAGGATTCCGGAGGTAAGCCGGTGACGTGGGAGGCATTGAATTTCTACCACGTCCCATTGGCTGCCGGTGTCACCATTCTTTCAAAGATCCAGATGGACATCCGCAATGCGGAGAATGAACTGGTGAACTGGATGATGGGTGATGTGGAGAAGGATACGTTCAAATTCAACACGCTTACTGCGATCGTCAAACCGCAAAGCAGCTACGTAACGACCGGCGGCACCTATCGCGCCGACATCTTCCTGGGTGCATACGACGACCAGAACGCACCTGAGGTGTTCATCGCAGGACCAGGAGCGCGCATCGACAGTGTGAAGAAGGAGATCATCGGGGAGTCCAAGAAACTACCCATGGAAGGGTCGATGGCCAAGTTGGAGGAGACCGCTACCGGAGCTGGTGTTCGCAATGTGAGCGGCATCATACGCTTCAAGCCTGTGGGTGGCGAAGAACAGGTGGAGTTGTTCAGCACCAGTTACGAGGTGGCCACACCCAATCTGGTGGTCAGCCCGACCAAGATGAACGTTTTCTACCGCGGGGTCGAGAATCCGGTGGAGATCAGTGTGGCCGGTTACAGTGCGAAGGATATCACTCCGAGCATGACGAACGGGTCCATCTCAAAAGTCGCCACAGGGTATATCGTGAAGCCAGGTACAGGCAAGGATGCCATGGTGAGTGTTACGGTCACCAATGCGGATGGAACGAAAAAATCCATGCCCGGTGTACCGTTCCGTGTGAAAATGGTACCGGACCCCGTGCCTGAGTTCGCGGGCAAGGGCATGGGCGATGCGACCATCAGCCGGGCCGATATGCTCGCAGCGCAAGGTGTGGTGGCCAGAATGAAGGACTTCGACTTCGAACTGAAGTACAGTGTAACCGAATTCACCATCGTGGCGATCGTGGGAGGTGAAAGCAAGCCTGTCAATATCAAGGGCAACCGTATCACTGACGATGCCCGCGAGTTGCTCAAGCGCGTAAAGACCGGCCAGCGTATCTACATCGAGAATGTCAAAGCGCAGGGACCCGATGGTACCACGCGTTCCATCGGAACCTTGGCCCTGCGTGTCACTTGATCATGAACGAACCCACCCTGTCATGAAGATCTGGATCAGCAGTCTTTGCCTCTTGGCGGTGGTTGCCATCACGGCCCTGCCTGCCCAAGCACAGACCGTGCTGGATGGGGCATACATCAAGGAACACACGAAGACCAAACGTGTGGTGCCGTACACCCATATCCGCGAAGCCGATGTGATGTGGGCCCGCAGGGTTTGGCGCCGGATCGACCTGAAGGAGAAGATCAATCACCCGTTGTACTACCCGATCACGCCCACCACCGACCGCAAGAGCCTGTTCGATGTGATCAAACAGGGATTGTTGGTCGATGGCTCGATCACCGCCTATGACGACCTGATGGGCGATGGAGATCAGTTCAAGAAGCCGCTCCTCACGCAGGAATTGTTGGACATTCTGGAGAAGCAGGATACATCCATGACCATGGATCCTGATACGGAAGAGATGATAGAGGTGATCCAGACGCTTTCGGTCAGCGGGCAGGATGTGATGTATTACAGCATCAAGGAGGATTGGATCTTCGACAAGCAACGCTCCGTCATGGACATTCGGATCATTGGGCTGGCACCAGTGATCTTGGACAAAGGTCCGGATGGCGAGGTCCGCGGGGTGCGTACCCTGTTCTGGCTCTACTACCCCGAGTGTCGTTACGTGTTCGCCAACTGGGACTCCTTCAACCGCGACAATGACGCGGAACGACGCAGCTTCGAGGACATTTTCTGGAAGCGACAGTTCGGGAGCTACATCACAAAGTGGAGCAATGTTTATGACCGCAATATCATCGAGTACAAGACCGGTCTGGACGCGTTGCTGGAAGGGGAGGAGATCAAGCAGGCGCTCTTCGAGTTCGAGCATGACCTTTGGAACTTCTGACAGCAGCCCATCTCACATTGGAAGCCCCGGCACGTCCGGGGCTTTCGCGTTCCAGGCATGTGCCATCCAATGCGCTAGGCGATGCTTACCTACCTTTGCCGCCCCATTGGCCGAAAGGTCGCGTGAAGCATGATCACAGTACAAGGCCTTACCCTGCATTTCGGCATCCGCCCGCTCTTCGACGATGTTTCCTTCTTCATCGGCAGCGATGATCGGATCGGACTTGTGGGTCGCAATGGTGCAGGGAAAAGCACGCTCCTGAAGACCCTGGCCGGCAAACAGTCCTACGACAAGGGTGTCATCGGCAAGCCCAGGGAACTTACCATGGGCTACCTGCCACAGGAAATGTCGCACGACCTCGACCTGAGCCCCTGGCAGGTGGCTGAGAAGGCCTTTGCTGAAGCACAGGAGCTCAATGCATCCCTGGACCGCATCACTTCCGATCTCGAGAAAGCCACGTCCGACGAGGAGTCCATGGAACTGGCAACCCTGCTGGCCCATGCACACGAGCGGCTCAATGCATTGGGAGCAGCGGATCATGACATGCAGGTAGAGCGCATGCTCAAAGGCATCGGCTTCGTCGGTGAGGACATGCACAGACCCCTAGGTGAATTGAGCGGGGGGTGGCGCATGCGCGCGGAACTCGCACGCCTCCTGCTGATGCAGCCCGATCTGCTCCTTCTGGACGAACCTACCAACCACCTCGATCTTCCGGCCATTCAATGGTTGGAGGACCTGTTGCGGACCTACCCGGCGGCATTGGTGCTCATTTCCCACGACAAGACTTTCCTGGACCGCCTTACCAAGCGCACCATCGAAGTGGCACAGGGTCGCATCATCGATAGAAAAGTCCCATGGACCCAGTACGTGGAGCTGCGCAAAGTGGAACGCGAGCAGCAAGCCTCGGCCGCCAAGGACCAGCAGAAGTACATCGAGGAAACGGAGAAGCTGATCAACAAATTCCGCGCGAAAGCCAGCAAGGCCGCATTCGCTCAGAACCTGATCAACAGGCTGGACAAGCTGGAGCGTATCGAGGTGGAGGATGAGGACCTGCGCAAGATGCTTGTGAAATTCCCACCAGCACCCACCTCCGGGAAGATCGTCTGCGAGGTGAAGAACGTTAGCAAAGCTTATGAGGAGAAACGCATCTTCCGGAACGCTGAGTTGACCATTGCGAAGGGTGAACACCTTGCCCTGGTCGGTGCGAACGGTACGGGAAAGTCCACACTGGTGCGCATGATCGTGGGTGAAGAACCCTACGATGGCGAGATCCGGCTAGGCCATAATGTGATCTTGGGATATTACGCACAGGACATGCCCGAGCGCATGACCCCGCAGCGAACGGTGATCGAGACCGCTGAGGATGCTGCGAGCGACGAGAACCGTACCCGTGTGCGCGCCATGCTTGGCGCATTCATGTTCAGTGGCGAGGATGTCGACAAGAAAGTGAAGGTGCTCAGTGGTGGGGAGCGCGCACGTCTGGCCTTGTGCTGCATGCTGTTGAAGCCACTGAACTTCCTCATCCTTGACGAACCCACCCACCACCTTGACATCCAGAGCAAGGATGTGTTGAAGGATGCGCTGAAGAACTACGATGGCACATTCCTGCTCGTGAGCCACGACCGGGATTTCCTGACCGGCCTTACCAGCCGGATCCTGGAACTGGACGAATTCCGCATCCGCGATCAGCACATGGACATCCTGGAGCTGATCGAGAAGCGCAAGGCCCTGCAAGGTGCGGACATCGGCAAATCATCCACCGAAAAGGTGAAGCGAAACGCCTCTTCGGATAAGAATGCTGGGAGCGATCACCGCGACCGTCGGGAGAAGGACAAGGAGCGACGCCGGGTACAGAACCAAGTGGAACGCCTGGAGAAACAACTGGCCGAGCTGGAACGCGACGAGAAGGAATTGCAAACCGTGGTGATGAAAGGAGGCATCGCTCCTGCCGAGCTGGAAAAAGGCTACACGCGCTTGGGTGAGCTCGCACAGCGGATCGCAGAGACCATGGCCGAATGGGAAGGAGCTTCCCTGCGTTTGCAGGAACTTGGCGAGGAGACTACCGCGTAGGAGAACGGATCTCTTCCGTTACACAGTGATGCTGGATGCATTTGGGTTTACAGGAGCCGCATGGAGCGGCCTGTTAATCCAAAGCATCCATCATGGCCTCCGTTCAACTTCCCCCGCGCCAGAAAATGATCAATATGCTATACCTCGTGCTCACTGCCATGCTGGCGTTGAACGTGAGCAAGGAGGTGCTCGATGCTTTCGCCATCATGGATGCCGAGCTAGTGCGCAGCGAGCGTGCCCATGAGCAAAGGTCGCAGTTGGAGTACGCCCTATTCGCTGCGGCCGCCGAGCGTTTGCCTGAGAAGTTCGCAGCCAGGCACCAACAAGCCCTGCGTGTGAAAGCACAGGCCGATGCCTTGGTGGAGCATATCGAGCGTATCAAAGCTGATGCAGTGGCTTCTGCTGACAAGCTGGACCCGTCAACCTTGCGCGGTGTTGACGCCACTGGCAAGGACACCCTACGTGCCCTGATGGCTTTGAACGCCAAGGACGATCGAAGCACGCTTACCCGGATGTTGGTGGGTCCTGACCCTTCGGTTCCCCACCGGTCGCCAGGTGGTGCGTACGACCTGAAGCTCCAAGTGGCCGCCTACCGCGACAGTCTGAAAAGTTTTACAACCGGACAGGATGCGTCCTTTCAGGTCGCACTTGACTTGTTGTTCGATCTCGGTGACCGATGCGATGCATCCGGAACGTGGAACAACTGGGAATCAGTGAATTTCTATGATGTGCCGCTCGCTGCCGGGGTCACCACGCTCTCGAAGATCCAGGCCGATGTGCGCAGCGCCGAGAATGACCTGGTGAAATGGCTGTACCGATCCGTGGAGGAGGCCGACTACAAGTTCGGCACGCTCACAGCCGCCGTCATTCCGCAGAGCAACCTGATCATGTTGGGTGACTCCTTCCGCGCTGATGTGTTCCTGGCCGCTTATGATCCACGCAATCCACCCGAGATCCACATGGCGGAGCAAGGCACGCTGCCCATTGGTGCCGATGGCAAGGCCAAGCTGCGTTTGCGTGGCGACCAGGTGGGAGAGCAGGAGGTGACCGGTGTGATCCGTTTTGAAGGTCCGACTGGTTTTGAGGAGATCCCCTATGTCACCAAGTTCCAGGTAATGGCGCCCTTGCTGGTGGCTTCGCCCACCAAGATGAACGTGTTGTATCGTGGTGTAGAGAACCCGATCGACCTGTCCGTACCCGGTGTTCCCTCTGATCGTATCCAGGCGGTCACTTCCAATGGGCGGATCAGCAGGCAGGGGCAGGGCTGGGTGGTCCAGGATCTGGTGGGTGGTACAGCCGATGTATCGGCGGTGGTGAGCATGGCCGATGGTAGTACCCGTCGCGTGGGACCCATGCAGTTCCGGGTGAAGGACCTGCCACCGCCCATGGCCTTCGTGGCCGAAAAGACCTCCATCGATAACAGTGTGCGAAAGGGCGCGATCGCCGTCGCACTGGGTGTATCCGCCCGACTGGATGACTCACCGTTCCATGCGCCCTACTCTGTGACCCGATTCCAGCTTACGTGGGTTCGAAAGGACGGTACGGTGAAGGTCTATAGCGCATCCGGGAACAAGTTCACCAATGAGATGAAGCAGGTGCTTGAAGGCTGTAGGCCCAACGACCTTATTGTCATCGAAGAGATCAGGGCCAGGCTCACCAACCGCCAAGGGCGCGATATATCCTTGTCCCCGATCGCCCTGCGTATACTGCCCTGAACTAATTCGTTTGTCGGCTGACAAGTAAAGCCTACCTTTGCACCCCATTGCGGGGTGGAGCAGATGGTAGCTCGTCGGGCTCATAACCCGAAGGCCGTAGGTTCGAGTCCTACCCCCGCTACAAAAGGGGCCGTCTCAGGTTGAGGCGGCCCCTTTGTATTCAAACGCGCTTCCGACCCGGCATCCGTAACGGCCGAATGGTCCGGTGACGATCTTCGAGCCATGGCCCACAAAGCGGGATACGTCAATATCATCGGTGAACCCAATGTGGGGAAGAGCACCCTGCTCAATGCCCTCCTTGGTGAGCAATTGGTGATCGTCAATCCCAAGGCACAGACCACCCGCCATCGCATCCTGGGCATACTCAACGGCGAGGACCACCAGCTCATCCTGAGCGACACCCCCGGGATCTTGGACCCGCAGTACCGGATGCAGGAGCGCATGATGCATGCGGTGGATGAAGCCCTGATCGACGCGGACTTGCTGGTGGTGCTCGTGGAGTTGGGCCAGCGTCCCGAAAGTTCGGAGAACGTGGTGAAGCGGGCCGGTCGGTTCAAAGGCCCCATGCTTGTGTTAGTGAACAAGGTGGATCTGGGCAATGAGGAACAGGCGATCGAGACACTGGAGGCCTGGCAGACCGCCTTTCCGGAAGCCAAGGTGGTACCCTTGAGCGCGTTACACGGGCTCAACGTCGCCGAACTGCGCACCTACTTGATCGATCATCTGCCGGAACATCCGCCGTACTTCCCCAAGGACGAACTGAGCGATCGCAACACCCGATTCTTCGTCAGCGAGATGATCCGGGAGAAGGTGCTCGCCTACTACAAACAGGAGATCCCCTACAGCACGCAGGTCGAGGTGAACAGTTTTGAGGAGTCGCCGGAGATCGTGCGCATCCAGGCGGATATCATCGTGATGCGTGAAAGTCAGAAGGGTATCATCATCGGCCAGGGAGGCAAGGCCCTGCGCAAGCTGGGTACGGAGGCGCGCCTTGCCATCGAACGTTTCCTGGAG
>JBGTIB010000277.1:0-9056 GCA_041745875.1 Flavobacteriales bacterium
GAGGGGTAGAGTGCGAGCGGGGTGCGCTGCTGCCGCTCCGCGATGGCCACGTTAAGGTAGTCCTCGCATTGCAGGGACCAGCTCGCGTTATCCGCCATATCCCATATGGGCAACGTGGATGCGAAGGCGATGACAGAATCAGTGCGGGCTTGCAGGGACCCTACGCTGGCCGACGCGCCTTCGGTTGAACGGGCGTACACGTACGCAAAAAGCAGATCGAGGTGTTCGCCGGGCTCGAAGGTGAAAGGACCCGAAGACATTACACCACGGCGATCAGGATACGCCGGGGTGGGCTCCACCTCAAGCCATGGAGACTGTGGCACCCCGTTGGTCCCCGCGCCCACGGGGTCGTTCGTCCCCGGATACTTGAAGTAGGCCCGTACAGCATCAGGATCTGTTGAGTATCCGGTTCCGCCATAGCTCATTGGCACGCCGTCCTTCCACCGGGCATCCATGTACCCCCTGAAGTGCGTGATGTTGGCAGGGTCCGTCATTTGTGATGGCCCCTCGCGGTTGAAGTAGATGGACCGTGAGAGCCCATGCCGCTCGTTGTCCACGATGCCATCGTCGAAGCCGGTGCCATTCCAAGCCGGAAGGAGATCGTCGGCCGGTGTGTCAATTGCATTGGCATCCACCAAAGGCCCTTTCAGGATCGTCATACCGAAGGCGGGAGGTTTAGGACCATAACCCAACGCTCCCATGCAGCTTTCATCGACATCGGACCAGTTGTATCCGAAGAACAAGTTGCGCGAGGGGTCGGTCCCGATGAAGTCGTCATTGGCACAGCCGATGTCGAAGTCATTGAATATCCCGAAGAAGGCATCTTGGTAGGTGGCGGTACCGCGGTTGATGACCCGATAACGCAGGAACACCACTTGTTCCAAGGCTGGCGAGGCTCCCGTATAGGCGAAGGGCATCACTTGCACCTCGAGCCCCACACCTTGTCCTCCGGTCACTCCGTGGGGTTCCAGCATGTCGTTGTACACCAGGAACATGGCCTGGTCGCCTAGGATGCAGGGTGCGTCACCCCCCGCAGGGTCATAGATGCCGTCGCCATCGCGGTCGAAGAAGGGGGCCACATAGAGATCATGGTCGGGTGCCGGGTTCATTGCCGGCCATGCGAGGATGGAAGCAGGGATCGCATATCCGCCAGGGTATTCCACGGCAACATCACAGCCCGGATCCTCCACGCAGGCATAGTAGGACAAATGCGCGACGATCTCCGTCCGGGTGACCACCCATACCTGATCGAACAGGGCGGACACCGTGGGGTCGGCGGTTGCCGACCCATCGTTCCGCAATGGGCCGGGGAAGAAATCCCTGCCCGGTGCCGACTGGTACATCAAAGCCGCCGCCCGGGTTTCTCCCGAGGATGTGACACCCGAGACCCAGGTTCCGGCGGAATAGAGGGGTGAGGTGCCCTCGCCTTGTGGCACTTCAAAGTCATTGACCCCGGCACCGGCGCCAAGCGTTCCGATGCTGCCATTGGAGAACATCCGCATGCGGACGTCGTTCACGTCGAGGTAGGCGTTGCCTTGGGAGAACAAGGCCTGCCCTGCCACTATGAGCAGGGCGCAGAGGGTAGTTGTTCGTAGCATGTGCGGGCGCCGAGGATGTGACCTCAACGCCAGCACAAGCTACTTAGGGGTCAGTGCCGAACGGAGTGCTGGAACGACCAACGATAGGTCCCGAACAAGGAATGGGATACGTGAAAGGCGGGAAGCGGCACGGCGGTTCCGGTACATTGGTCATTCCTTCACCACCCGCCCGGTGTAACGGCCCTTGTCAGTGGCCACTTCGCAGAGATAGACACCCGGTGAGGCCCCATGCAACGCCACCCGGTTCAGCCCGGCCACCAAGCCTTGGCGCAGCACTTCGCGGCCGGTTACATCGCGCACCACCAGCACAGCACCGGCAAGCGCCAGGGGTGCATCGAAGTGGAAAGCGTCGTTGGTGGGCGAGGGGTAGAGTGCGAGCGGGGTGCGCTGTTGCTGCTCGGCGATAGCCACGTTGAGGTAGTCTTCGCATTGCAGGGACCAGCTTGCGTCATCCGCCATATCCCAAATGGGCAGTGTGGATGCGAAGGCGATGACCGAATCGGTGCGGGCTTGTAGGGCGGCTACACTGGCCAATGCGCCATCGTTGGAGCGGGCGTACACGTAGGCGAACAGCAGATCGAGGTGTTCGCCGGGCTCGAAGGTGAAGGGCCCCGTGGACATCACACCACGACGATCGGGGATCGCTGGGGTCGGTACCAATTCGGACCATGATGGCTGGGGCACTCCATTCGTACCGGCGCCGACGGGATCATTGGCGCCGGGGAACATGTAGAAGCATGGTATGGCACCTGGGTCGGTGGAATAACCAGTTCCACCATAAGTTAATGGTAAACCATTCTTCCACCTGGCGTCCAGATATCCTCTGAAGTGCGTGATAGTGGTGGGGTCCGTAGTGTGCTGTGACCCCTCGCGATTATAATAGATGGACCTGGCGAGTCCATGCCGTTCGTTATCCACACTGCCATCCCCGAAACCGATACCATTCCACGCCGGCAGGAGATTGCCGGTCGGAGTATCCGTGCCATCCGCGTCCACCAACGGTCCTTTCAGGATGGTCATGCCGAAAGCTGGTGGTGATGCCCCATATCCCAAGGCACCCAGGCAGCTTTCATCGAAATCGGACCAGTTGTATGCATAGAACAAATTGCGCGAGGGGTCGGTTCCAATGAAGTCGTCGTTGGAGCAGCCGATGTCGAAGTCATGGAACAAACCCACGAATGAATCATTGTAAGTAGTGGCGCTTCGGTTGATCACACGGTAGCGCAGGAAAACGGTCTGATCCAAGGCTTGCGAATGCCCCGAATATGTGAAAGGCATTACCTGCACTTCCAGCCCTACCCCTTCCCCATCCGTGTATGCGTGTGGTTGCAGCATGTCATTATAGACCAGGAACATGGCTTGATCGCCAAGAATGCAGGGTGCATCCCCTACCGTGGGGTCATAGATCCCATCACCATCATGATCGAAGAACGGCGCAAGATCGGGGTCATAGCCGGGGGTAGCGTTCAGTGCGGGCCATTCCAGAATGGAAGTAGGAATGACATATCCCCCGGGAAAGAGTGAGGCTGGATCACAACCCGGATCATCGACGCAATTGAAATAGGCAAGGTGGTTCAGGATGTCCGACCTTTCCACTACCCAGACATGGTCGTACAAGTCGGACACAGTAGGGCTGATCGATGCCGTTCCATCTGCGGTCAATGGACCCGGAAAAAAATCCATTCCGATCTGAGGGATCGAATACGTATGGGCAGCAACTAGCGTATCATCGGATGGTGAGATGCCCGAGAACCAGAATCCAGAGGCATACAGCGTAGTTGTACCATTGCCCTGTGGAACCTCGAACCAAGTCACGGGCGAACTAATGCCACTTGTACCAATGGATCCATCGGAACGCATCCGCATGCGGATGTCATTCACGTTCAACTCGCCGAAATTTTGGGCCATGGACTGGTCAACGCACATGGTCAGGACGATGAGGGTGATCGTTGTCCGCATGTTGAATGCACCTCGGATATGACCTTGGCGCAGGATCAAGCTATTCCAAGGTGATGCACGTACGGATGCGCGGAACGAGGAACGTTGCCGTTGATGGCACGAAGGGCAGGGAACAGTTGAGCGTGATGGAAGGTCAGTGTACCTCGTACACCACTTCCACCACTACCTCAAGCGTGGTATCCACCACACAAGTATGGTACACTTCCCCGTATTCATCACGGTCAAGTACATTACCGGCCACGGTAAGCCCGCGGTACACGGGGATGATGGGTGTGGAGGAGGTCAAGCGACGCGGCGGAGTTGGAAGGGTTTCACGGTGGAGACCTCCCCATCGAGCACCATCAGAAAATACTCCTCGCCATCCAGATCGGTGATGCGTACGCGGGTCACTGGGCCGCGCACATCGCCGGTCTTCACGATATGGCCGTTGCTGTCACAGATGTCGAACAGGGCGTCCTCCGTTCCAGGCTCATAGTCGAACATAAGCAGGCGCTCGATCTGGTCGATGCGCAGACGGATCTGGTGGCTTTCCTGGGACATGAGCGTAGGAATTGTGCCTTCCTACGCCACAACGCCCTGCCGGGTTGCCCTTCACGATGAGGCCCGGCCCACCTTCATCGGCGGACCGGGCCCCAACCACCAAACCAAACGTCCTCCAGTAAGCTCAACTGCCTTGATCGTTGAAGATCCAAAGGCGGGATTTGTGATGGAACCGGTTCATGGCAACAAGGGTTTTTTTGTTCGCTGTGTGAAGCTAGTACGATGCATACCAATCGAAAAGGAGGCAACGAGCAACGGACGGAACTGCCGGGCCAGCGGTCCACACACCATTTGCTCGAAGCATAAGGCATGGCGCGCACATGTTCAAACGCCATCCCCGTTCGTTGTCCAGTATGCGCCGTTCTCCGCTCATGGATGTCCAGCTGCGATCAACCGGCTATCTTTCCGCAAACCCCAAGAACATGTCACTGCGCGCATTGATCGTGGACGATGAGGCCGATGCAAGGGACAACCTGCGGCTGATGTTGACGGAGCATGTTCCTGAATTGGAGGTGGTGGGCCAGGCGGGCAGTGCCGCCGAAGCGCGCGAACTCATTCAGGAGCTGCAGCCCAACGCCCTGTTCCTGGACATAAAGATGCCGGGAGAGGATGGTTTCCAGCTGTTGGCTTCCATCGCCGAATTGGACCTGCCTGTGGTGTTCACCACGGCATACGATGAGTATGCCCTACGGGCGTTCAAGCAGAATGCACTGGACTATCTGGAGAAGCCCATCGACATCGATGATCTGAAACGGGCAGTGGGCAAGCTTCAACGGCTTACTGGCGAGTTGGGGACCGAACAGCCATCGGCGATCGCGGCATTGTTGAAGGACCCGGCCTCGCCCCTCAGCTCCAGGTTGGCGATCCCAGGGCGTGACGGGCTCACTTTGCTGAAGCACGAGGACATTCTTTACCTTGAAGCCAACGACAGTTATACCACCGTGTTCCTTGTCAATGGCAAACGCTCGGTCAGCAGCAAGCATATCCGCGTATTCGAGAACAACCTGGACCCCAAGGTCTTCTTCAGGGTCCATAAATCGTACATCGTCAACCTTGCACATTTGTCCAGTTTCAGCCGAACGGAAGGGAACATGGCCGTATTGGATACCGGCGCCATGATCCCGGTGTCCCGGCGACGACTGCCCGATTTCCTTGCATTGATCAATACGTTCTGATGCACCTGAACGGCTTGTGGAGGGTTGGTGCGGCCCTGTGCCTGCTTGTCGGCTCTACCTGGATCCCCGCGACCGCCCAACAGCATGCCTTCAGGCAGGTCTCTCCAGAGGATGGGCTGGCCCAAAGCCAGGTCCGGTGCATGGCCCAGGACGCCGAGGGCTACCTCTGGTTCGGGACCATCGGCGGAGCAAGCCGATTCGATGGCCATGCATTCACGAATTATGGCCTGCAGGAAGGATTGCCCGATGCGCATGTGAGTGCCATGGCCCTGGACAGCGAAGGCGTCCTATGGCTGGGGTCGGGGTCGAACCTCGTTCGAAGGGTAGGTGACCGGCTCGTGGCGGAGCCATTGCCCAGCGGTGGTTTGGGTGCAAGGATCATGGCCATGACAGCCGATGATCAGGGTCGTGTGTTCGCTGCAACGGACGGCGATGGGCTCTTCGTTCGTGACGACAAGGGTATCCGAGCCTTTGAGGGTTTTCCATTGGACACTGCGGGCAGCGTACGCTCGGTACTCGCCCTTTCCGATGGACGCTTGCTCATCGGTCTACGGACAGGACTGTTGATCTGGGAGAACGGACACTTCGCACGCGTTGCTTTGGATGATGCCGGACCCAAGGCCATCAGTGCAATTGCCGAGGGGCGCGACGGGAGTTGGTGGGTCGGAACCGTTGATGATGGCTTGTTCCATATCTCCCGGGATGGTCGAAGGACGACCTATGACATCGAGAGTGATCTGATCCGGAACAACGTGCGCTGTCTGTTGGTCGACGACAGAGGTCGTCTATGGGTGGGCACCAAATTCGGCCTGAATTTGTTCGAGGATGGTCGCATGCGGCTGTTCACGATACACCAGGGGATGCCCAATGACAACATACTCTGTGCGTACCAGGATCACGAGGGGAACATCTGGTTCGGGACCGACGGTGCGGGCGCCCTGCGGTACCTGACCGATCGCTTCGTCACCTTCACAGTGAAGGACGGGCTTTGCAGTGATCTGATCATGAACGTGACCGCTGACGCCTCCGGTGATCTTTGGTTGGGGACCTACGACAATGGTGTGTGCCGTATGGACGGAATGGCCTTCGTGAACACGCTCGATGGCCTTCCCAACAACACCGTATGGTGTGGATCGGTCGATGGTGCCGGTCGGATGTGGTTCGGTACCAGCGATGGGGTGGCGCGCATAGCGCGTGGATTGGTGGAGCCACTGCCAGCGGGTAACGACCTGTTCGGTCAGCGTGTCCTTTCCATGCATCAGGATGGTCGCGGAAGACTGTGGTGCGGAACGCGCGATGGCTTGAGCATGATGAGCGGTGAGGGTCCGGTACAGCACTTTCCCATATCCACCAACGGGCCGGGCCGGTCGGTGCGCAGCATTGTCGAGGATGGCAAGGGCCATCTTTGGATGGCGAGCGACATGGGTATCACCCGTTTTGACGGCAAGGGTTTCAAAACATTCACGAGCTCTGATGGACTGTCGGACAACATCGTTCAGTGCTTGCTGTACGATGGGCGTGGGCGTTTGTGGGCAGGAACGACCAACGGATTGTCCTGTTATGACGGAGAGGGTTTCACGACGCGCCGTTTCGCGGATGATTTCGGATCCAACTTCATCAGTCTGTTGATCGGCGATGATGCCGGCCGTATCTGGGCAGGGACCAACAACGGATTGTTCCTGTTCTATCCGGACAGTCTTCTGTCCGATCCGGGGTCACACTGGCACATCACGCTGGACGATGGGTTGCGGAGCCTGGAGTTCAATCTCAATGCGGCCTATCGCGATCCACGCGGCCGGTTGTTGCTGGGTAGTTCGGCAGGGCTCGTCTTCCATGATGTGGAACGTCACCTGGACAGTCCTCTACCCCCTGTTCCGCGTGTCCTGATCACGGGCGTACGCTCTTTCCTACAGGAGACCGACTGGAGGGGTCGAAGTACGGGTATGGACGAACATGGTCTGCCCATCGGTCTGGAACTTGATCCAGGTCGTAACCACCTGACGTTCGACTATGCCGCGATCGGATTCAGTTATCCCGACCGTGTCCTGTACAGATACCGGCTTCTTGGTTCCGAGGAGGATTGGCTCCCGGCCACCGACGCCAGGTTCGCAAGCTTTGGTAATCTGGGGCATGGGACCTACACGTTCGAGGTGATCGCCTCGCGGAACGACGGGCGATGGAGTGCGGCCGAGCAATTCTCGTTCACCATTCATCCGCCCTTCTGGATGCGTTGGTGGTTCTTCCTCCTGTGCGGAGTTTCGCTCTTCGCATCCCTATGGGGTGTGCAACGCTATCGGGCGGTGCGGCGTGCACGACATGAACGCACCCGACAATTGATGCTGCGTTCCCGCATGCTCCAATTGGAACAACAGGCGCTCAATGCGAATATGAACCGACATTTCGTTTTCAATGCCCTGAACAGCATCCAGTACCACATCAACAAACAGGATCGTGCAACGGCAAGCCGCTACCTGACCAGCTTTGCCAAACTCATCCGCAAGAACCTGGATGCAAGCCAGAACGATACGACCACGCTGGCAGAGGAATTGGAGCGTCTTGAGCTCTACCTGGTCCTAGAACACATGCGCTTCAAGGACCGTTTCCGCTATAGTATCGATGTGTGCCCAGGTGTCGACACGGGTCAGGTACGACTCCCTGCCATGATGTTGCAGCCCTATGTGGAGAACAGTATCTGGCACGGGATCCTACCGATGAAAGAACCGGGGGTGGTCAGCATCATCGTGGAGCCGATCGAGAACGGACGTGTTGTGGTGCGGATAGAGGACAATGGGATCGGCGTGGACCATAGCAGGGAAACCAAACAGGAGCGTGAAAGTGATCACATTTCCAGGGGTATTGAGATCACCAAAGGCCGCGCAGACGTGTTGCGCAAGCTTGAGCTGACCGATATCCGGATCAATGGTCCCGAACAGTGGTACACGGAACCTGGTGGGTCCATCCAAGGCACCCGTGTGCGGATCGAACTACCCAACGATGCCACTCAAAAAAATGCACCCGCACTTGCAAAGAGGGGATGACAGTGTTACCTTTGGGCAGCAATGCCCATCGAAATGTTGGATAAGCTGCGTACAGGGATCGTGTTGGTCGCGGTCCTTTTCATGAGCGCCTGTGCCAAGGAAGAGCCTGTTGCGCCATGTGGTGTCGACGGTAATGCGCTGAAGTATATGGGCACAACGAGTGACCCCGATGGTACCAAACCCGGTGCTGCATTGGTAGGCACAGTGATCACGGATACGGAAGGTGATGGTATCGGTGATGATGGCGACGACCTCGGTGATCGGGAACGTGATCGTAAGAAACCAAGGAACTGACCCCCTTCAGTTCCACGTGTTGATCGGGCTGTCTCTTTCGAGGCGGCCCTTTCTGTTCTTATCATAAAGGGGAATAGGGTGGCCTCTAAAACAGGAGGGCTGTCCGTGCGGACAGCCCTCCCTGAACGTGGTGCCTCCCAGAATCGAACTGGGGACACATGGATTTTCAATCCATTGCTCTACCAGCTGAGCTAAGGCACCATTACCTTGACCGCCGACTTCCTGATCATACGAAGGACTTGGGACAAGGGCCGCAAATATAGACAAGCGCTCGATCCATGGAAGAGAACACATTGGACCTTGTTCTGGACGAGGGGAATACACGGACCAAAATGGCCCTATGCTCCGGGGCTATCCGGTCGTCCTCAGGGACCATGGCGAACGGCGATCGGGCGGCATTGAGCGCTTTCATTGGTGGTCGAGATCTAACCGGGATCGTCATGGGCTCTGTG
>JBGTIB010000278.1:0-11495 GCA_041745875.1 Flavobacteriales bacterium
CCAACACCGTGGAGCCTGTCTTTTTCTTGCCCATCGTCGTAGAGGTTTTGGTTACCTCTACACGACGGATCGTGCGCACTATCTTGGCACCTATGGGAGCACTGAGGCGGCTTCAGCTACCGAAGGTTCGGTTCAACATGCTCTTGCCACAAGCCGCCCTCGTCCCGGTGACAATTCCCGTTGAAGCATGGTAACTTCGTCCAGGAACAAGGTCGCGAAAGGCGGCCTGCGGCAAGAGCAGGCCCGTTAGCGCCAGCCCTCCCTACCTTTCCCGCCACCACGGTCCGCGCCCCCTACCCTGTGGTCCATTCCCCCACGTATGGATCAAACTTCCTCGCCCTTCACCGCACTCGGCCTTTCCGCAGCCCTGGGTCAGGCAGCGACCGCGCTAGGCTATACACAGCCAACACCCATTCAGCAGCAGGCCGTTCCAGCGGTGCTCTTCGGGAAGGACATCTTGGGCATCGCCAAGACCGGATCGGGAAAGACCGCGAGCTATGTGCTGCCGATCCTGCAGCGTTTGCAAGAAGAGAAGTGGGTGGTCCAGAACCGCCATGTGCCGGTATTGGTGTTGGTGCCCACGCGAGAACTGGCCGTTCAGGTGGAAGCTGTGTTCACTGACATGAGCGCCGGTCTTGCCGAGCGGATCAAAGTGATGGCCGTGTTCGGCGGTGTATCCATCAATCCGCAGATGATCGGCCTGCAGGGCGTGCAGGTGCTGATCGCCACACCGGGGCGCTTGTTGGACCTGATCGACAGCAAGGCCGTTCACCTCGCCGAAGTGAAGATGCTGGTGCTGGACGAGGCGGACAAGATGTTGGACCTCGGGTTCCAGGTGGAAATGGACCGTGTGCTGGCCCTAATGCCCCGCAAGCGACAGAACCTGCTCTTCTCGGCCACGCTGAGCACGGCGGTGAACGCCATCACGCAAGTGGTGCTGCACAAGCCGGAGGTGATCCAGGTGACGGACGAACCTCAGGAGATACAACTGATCAAACAGCGCGCCTTCCGGGTTTCTCCAGAACGCAAGGGACCTTTCCTGCGCTATTTGATCCAGAGCATGGACATGCAGCAGGTGTTGGTGTTCGCATCGTCGGGCCATAGCGCCGACCATGTGGCCGACAAGCTGGTGAAACATGGGATCGAAGCGGAAGCCATCCACGGGAAGAAGAGCAATCACGCCCGGCAGAATGCCCTGGCACGTTTCAAAGCCGGCAAACTGCGTGTGTTGGTAGCCACCGACCTGCTCTCGCGCGGCATCGACATCGAATTCCTGCCCTACGTGATCAACTACGAACTGCCGCGATCACCAAAGGATCACATCCACCGCATCGGTCGCACGGGTCGCGCCGAACGCACCGGCGAAGCTTTCACGTTGGTGACCCCCGAAGACCAGCCGCATTTCAAGGTGATCCAAAAGAAGATGAAGCAGTGGCTGACGTTGGAAGGGACAGAGGACGTGGAATTGCAGGGAGTATGAGCGCGACTCGTGCTCTACTTCACAGGCCTCACGTTGCGGCAGGACGAAGGGGATCGGCGCAACTGTCGATGATCAGGTCGTGTACGGTATGGGCACCTGACCTTTGTAACTGTTGCCATGCGCCCCCTGATCGTCCTACCCGTCTTTCTAATTTCCGTCGTCGGCCTGCTTGCGCAGGAGGACGTCCATGATCGCGAGTTGTGGCTGGGCTACATCGGCTCGATCCGCGTTGCGGATAATTGGTCCATTTGGCAGGATTACCACTTCGTACCGGATGCTTTCTCCGTGGCTCGGTACGGACTCACCTACAAGCTGAATACGCGCGTCCAGATGACCGGTGGCCTCGGTTTCGTATGGACCTCCACCAGCTTCACCGACAAATTGGTGCGCGGAGAATACCGACCGTGGGGACAGATCGTGGGGCAGACACGTTTGGGCGAAAAACTATCGGGGCAGTTGCGTTTCCGTTACGATGCCCGCTTCCGGCAGAAATTAGGCGAAGGCGTGGTATTGGAAGAACACATGTTCTATAACCGGCTTCGTGCGATGGCCCGTGTGCGGCTCGACCTGGAACAACTGCCGAACGGCGATGTATTGCACCTCAACCTGATGCACGAATTGCTCTACAATGCCGGAGAACAGGTCCCGAACGGGATCGACCAGAACCGGCTGTACCTTTTGCTGGGCTTCACGCACAAGCAGTACACCCTGCTGGGTGGCTACCACATGCGCATGATCCCGCAGGCCGCAGCTGCCATGCGTTACAACCATGGACTGACGATCTGGTTCCTGCACACGATCGACATCCGCCACCGCTTCAAGCGGACGATCGAAGAGGATGTGCCGCTGCCGCACGGAGGGTGATCCACCCCTGCACTAGGCACCTATCTTGTACATCCATGCGCCTTCTGCTCCGCATCCTGATCGCCATGGTGCTGGTGCCGGTGACCTATGCCCTGTTGGGCCTTGTGCTGGGTATGGTGCCAGTGAACCGAAATGGTAGAGTTGATCATGCGCAAACGATATACCTCAGCACCAACGGTGTCCATCTGCACCTGATCCTGCCACGCGACGCGCTCTCCCCTGCCCTGCTCGCCGATCTGCCACTGACCGATGACACGCAGCATGTGGCATTCGGATGGGGCGATGCGGAATTCTACCTGAACACGCCGGAGTGGAAGGACCTCACCGTGAAGCGCGCCGTGGTGGCAGCCCTTCTCCCGAGCCGATCACTGGTACATGTGACACGCTACCGGTATTCCGGCGCGGACTGGACGGTCATACCAGTGAGCATGGAGCAGCTGGATGCGGTCAACGACTTCCTGCTCCATTCATTCCGGACGGACAGCGCTGGACGTAAACAGTTGATCCCCGGCGCGGGATACGGCACACAGGACGACTTCCTTGAAGGCAAGGGCAGCTACACCGCCTTGCGCACCTGCAACACCTGGGTCAACGATGCACTGAAACATGGCGGGCTGCCTGCATGCCTATGGACACCCTTCGACTTTTCCGTGCTGCGCCTTTATCAGCAACGTCGAAGCTGATCCCTCGACATTGTCACGCGCAGAGATCGGTCCTCGTTTCAACTGCAGGCACGCTTCATGACTGTCAATGCCTGATGGCTCGTACTACCGGACCAGAAATCGTGCGGATCAAAGGCATTCTTACCTCCCTTCAAACAGATGATCGAGTTGACCCAAGGCTATTACGTCACGCGCAATGAGCCATATCATGAGCAGAACAGGGCCCTGACCCTTTAATTTATCCCTCGTTCAAAAGATCACGACCTGTCCCGATACATGGCAGCACCCATTCCCGCCTATAAGTCCGTGCTCCTCGAAGTGGGGAGCATTGCCCATTTTACGGGGCGATTCTTCACCAATGCGTTCCACCCGCGCTTCGAATGGCGCGAGTTGTTGCGGCAATGCACGGAGAACGGCTATCGCTCTCTGCCCCTGGTGGGGATCACCGCCTTCATCATGGGCTTGGTGCTCACCGTGCAGAGCCGACCGACACTGGCCAACTTCGGGGCTGAAAGCATGTTGCCGGCCATGGTGGCCATCAGCATGGTGCGCGAGATCGCCCCGGTGATCACCGCCTTGATCTGCGCGGGCAAGATCGGTAGTAGCATGGGTGCCGAACTGGGCAGCATGAAGGTGACAGAGCAGATCGATGCCATGGAGGTGAGTGGCACCAACCCCTTCCGCTACCTCGTGGTCACCCGCATCTGGAGTACGATCCTCACGCTGCCCATCCTGGTGGTGCTGGCCATGGGCATCTCCATCTGGGCCAGCTGGATCGGCGTGAACATCAAGGATTCTGTGAGTTGGAACCTGTTCTACCGCCAGGTCTTCGAATCATTGGCGTTCTCGGATTTCATACCGGCATTCATCAAGAGCTACTTTTTCGGGCTTGCGATCGGTGTGGTGGGTTGCTTCAAGGGCTACAACACGCTGAAGGGTACCGAAGGCGTAGGCCAGGCCGCACACAGTGCCGTGGTGGTGGCCTCCCTGCTGATCTTCATCCTGGACCTCATCGCCGTGCAGATCACAGATTTCATGGGCCTCAACTGATGGAGGAACAAAAGCCCGATATCATCGATGCCCCTCCGGATGAGAATGCCGAGGTGGTGATCAGTATCAGGGGCCTCACCAAGTCTTTTGGCGACCTCGAAGTGCTGAAGGGCTTCGATCTGGATGTGCGCCGCAAGGAGAACCTCATGGTGCTGGGCAAAAGTGGCAGCGGCAAGAGCGTGCTGATCAAGTGCATTGTACGGCTGCTGGACCCCGATGCGGGCAGCATCTCCGTGCTGGGTCAGGACATCCTCACCCTGGACCAGGATGCACTGGACCACATCCGGGTGAAGATCGGCTTCCTCTTCCAGAGCAGCGCCCTCTACGACAGCATGACGGTGAAGGAAAATCTGGAGTTCCCACTGCGCAGGCATTGGATCGACAAGGGTGGGCAGAACGTGGATGAGCTGGTCGAAGAGGTCCTTACTGCCGTAGGTCTGCCGAATACCCGCGATAAATACCCCAGCGAGCTCAGCGGGGGCATGAAGCGGCGGATCGGACTGGCCCGAACGCTGATACTGAAGCCGGAGATCGTGCTCTACGACGAACCTACCACCGGTCTCGATCCGATCAGTGGCAAGGAGATCGTGGAACTCATCTTGGAGTTGCAAAGGACTTATGGCACGTCGTCCATCATCATCTCACACGATCTTCATGTCGCCAAATTGGCCGCAAACCGGATCGCCCTGCTGCATGAAGGAAAAAAATACCTGGAAGGCACTTACGATGACCTGCTGAACTCCGAGGATGAACTCGTCAAGAAATTCTTCATTTTCATGTGAATGGGTGGTGAATGGAATAGCTCCAATTGTGACGCGTTACCCGTCCTTCCGATCGGACAACATGCCATTGTCGACCCGGAGGGTCGACGCTACAGGTGCCCTGTAGCCATGTTGTGCACCACCGGCAACTTGCACCTTGTTACTTGACACTCGCTACTTGTTACTTGACACTTACTACCCATGGCTTCCAAACCCGGTGATCACATCAAACTCGGCCTATTCGTCCTGGCCGGATCCGCACTGCTCGTTGTGGGACTGTACATGCTCGGCAGCAAACGCAATCTGTTCCGCAGCACGGTGGAGATCAGCACCAACTTCCACAATGCCGGTGGCCTGCGCCCGGGCAACAACGTGCGTTACGCGGGTATCAACGTGGGCACTGTGGAAGGTGTGCAGATCATGAACGATACCACCGTGCTGGTGACCATGGCTATCCGCGAGGAGGATGCGGCATACATCCGCGACAACGCCATCGCCAGCCTGGGCACCGACGGGCTCATGGGCAACAAGCTGGTGACCATCGCTCCTGGCGAGGGAAATGGGAACCCCATCGTGGACGGTACCATCCTGGGCAGCAGCATCCCGCTGGACACCGACCAAATGATGCGCACGCTGGATCGGACGAACATGAACATGGCGGACATCACCGATGATCTGAAGGATCTCAGCGAGCGTTTGACTCAGCCTGGTGGTCTCATCCACATGCTGAGCGACTCCGTGCTCGCCATGGACATGCGCAACTCGATCACCGACCTGCAGCGATCCGTGGAGCATGTGCGCGCCGTCACGGCGAATGCGAATGCGATGCTCGCCGACGTGAAGGCGGGTAAAGGCGTGTTGGGCATGCTCGTTAGCGACCCTGCCTCGGAACAGCAGGTGCGTGATGGGCTCACTGCGATGCAACGCATGGCCGACACCCTGGCCCATGCCTCCTCCCAGGTGGATCGTTTCGCCAAAGGCCTGAACACTCCAGGCGGCGTGGCCTACACACTCGCGCACGACACGGCCACCGCTGGCGATGTGCGCCGCACCATGGCCAACCTGGAGAAGAGCAGTGTGACGCTGGAAGAGAACCTGCGCGCGTTGCAGCGGAACTTTTTGTTCAGGAAGTATTTCAGGGAGAAGGCACGGGAGGAAAAGAGGGGGCAGTAGCGCTGCACTTCAACAACTTAGAACGCGTGCAGATCGGTTCTTTGATCCAATGCCATTCAGTAGATCGAGCCGAAGCGCAGACCGAACATGTGTTGGGTCAACACGCCTGGTGCTGAAACCCCATTGTCGAAGGTCGCATAGCTCACATCGCCTCCGATCCGAGTGAATTCATAGGTAATAAAGAAGCGCTTTTCGGGGTGAAAGGGCACATCCACGCGGAAGCCGGTGTGGCGCTTCGCATCGTTGAAATTGTCCCAGCCGGTCAACATCAAGCGGAACTCCTTGGAGAAAGCGGGCCGCAGTTCCAGGCGGGCCATCCACGGTGCGGTGGCGATAAAGAGGTCCGAGGCAGGCAGGTCGCTGCCACCCACGAAGGCACCGGACCAATCGAAACGCTTGCCTGCCAGCACGCCGAAGCGCTCGGCGCTGTAGCCTGCCATCAACGAATAGCCGGTGCGGATGACGCCACTGAAGCGGTCCTCCGCGCTGCCGTAGTAGAACAGTGGTTCACTGGCGAGCCGTCCCAGGGACATGCCGAGGTAGAAGGCATCGGCGATCACGAAACCCTCCTCGCGTTTCACCAGACCAGAGACCAGACGTGCCTCGATGTACACGTCGATGCCCTGTGCGTGCCGGTCCGGCAGTGTATCCACCCCGCCGATCTTGAACGCCGAGTAACCGAAGGAGCCCCGAAGCAGTTTCGCATCCAACAGGATATACCGTGATGCGTCGTAGACCGTGGCTTTCTGCTGTCCGTGCAAGTCTACCGAGAGCAACCCAAGACACAGCAAGAACACCGAGGACCTGATCGTCATGCGCTCAGTTGGTCCTGTACTGCATCACTTTCTGCCCATCGAACTTCACGAAACGGTCGCCCTCGAAATTGAAATAGGGGTTCGGGCAATCCTTGATGATACCCAGGATGGCACCTGTTGCGGGATCGAAGCGCACGAACTGTTTGCGGTCATCGAAGTCCTTCCCGGTCCATACGATGAAGGCTTCACCCCGCACTTCCGTCATCAGGCATTTGCCGGTGTTGGTGGCATAGATCTGACCGAGATCGGCGTTCAACCGGGCCAGGCCTTTCTCACCTTCCACGATGTACGCGCCGTCGTAGGTGTAGATGGCCTTGGCCTTGCCCACCTCCTTCGCATTGTACTCCCCCTGCTTGACCAGCGCACCGGTCGCAGCATCGAAGATGTAAAGGTTCTTTTCCCCGCAGGCGAAGACCTTCCCGTCCGCGTTCAGGATGTTGCACTCGCTCTTCTTGAAGTTGTCCGGCAGGTCCATGTCGGCGGTATGCCATGCCATCTGGCCGGTACCAGCATTGTAAGCCCGTAGGCTGGTGGTACCCTCGAAGACGTATTCCGCCTTGTATACATCGGGGTTCCCGTTCATGCCCGGTATGTATTGTTCCACGCGGATCACACCGCCGAAGCGTGCGATGAGGTTGCCACCGTCGAGCACGAGCGCCGAGACGATATCGTCCTTCTTCAGCTTGTCCGCCTGCCAGATCACCGCACCGGTGTTCACATCCAGTTTCTTGATGGCGCGTTCGCCCTTGGTGAAGTCGCAGATATACACGCCGTCCACTGCCACCAGAGGCATGGCACTGCGACCGATCTCCTGCTTGGCCTTCAGCCCGGAGCTGAACTCCACATTGTCGAAGGTGGTGTTCCAGAGCACCTTGCCGGTGGCCAGGTCGAGACAACTGATGCCTTCGTAGATCACGAACACCTTGCCGTGGCTGGTCATGATATCCAGGATCACATCTCCCTCGTCAGCCGAGAGGTACATCTGCGTGAGGCGCGACACCACGCGGCCGGTGAAGGTGGTCCTCCATGCCTTTCCGCCCGAGGCTTCAACAGTAAGTTCAAGTTCGCGGCCATTCTTTGCACCGATGTTGCGTTTGTTCTCATACTCCAGGTCGATCGTGGTGTTGGTGGCCTCGTCGTAGCACTGTGTCTGGCTGATGTGGCTTTTGCGAAAGCGGCTTCGTTTTACCTTGACCTTCTCTTTTGTCCGTGCGGCGAGGTCCTTCTGGGCCACCACCGCGCCCGTGCGATAGTCGAGGTGGACGGACTCCCGCGTCCCATCCTTCCCTTTTTCGATGATCACTTCGATGGATTCCGTGTCGTGGTCCGTGGTCCAGGTCTCGCACTTCTTCACACCCAGTTGCTCCTTGAAATTGTACACCCACAAGGACTTGCCCGTTGCCCCCTCGAGCACCTGGACCTCGCTCATATCGCCGCCGATCAGGTACGTGAGGTCCGGGCTGTAGATCTTCCATCTGGCCTCCACGTTGAACTTGCCTTCCCACACCTTGGGAAATTCCTTCTGGGCCATCAGGGTGATGGGTAGCAGCAGCATGGAGAACCAAAGTGCGCGCATGTCGGATGGTTTGGATGAGCGGGCAAATGTTCCCCGAAGCGGCACCGTCCGCAATACCGCTTTTGTGTGAGATGGCGTAGTGGGAGGTCTTGTTCCCGGAGCGCCCTGGCGGTCTCCCTCAGCGCGGATACAGCTTGTTCAGCGCATCGGTGCGCGAACTGACCTGCAGCTTGTGATAGAGGTTCCGGATGTGGGTGCGCACCGTGTCCATGCTCAACGACAATCGGTCGGCGATCTCCTTGTAGCGATAGCCCTGCGCCAGCTCCTCCAATACCTGGCGCTCGCGTTCGGTGAGTTGGGCGATCTCCGGTGCCGGGCCACGTTGTTCACTCACGATCTTCAACACCCTGCGTGCGATGCCCGCGCTCATGGGCGACCCGCCCCCGTGTACCTCCCTTACAGCGCTTACCAATTGCTCCGGTGTGGCGTTCTTCACCAGGTAGCCGGTGGCACCCCAGCACAGTGCTTGGAACAGGCTGTCGTCGTCATCCTGCACGGTACACATCACGACCTGTATCTCGGGGAATGCGGGTTTCAGTTCACGCAAGGCCTCCAGCCCGCTGATCCCGGGCAACCCGATGTCCAGTAACACCACCTCGGGGCGCTCCATGGGGATAGCCTGCCGGAATGCCTCGGCGCTGCTGTATCCGCCAGTGAGCACGAGGCCGGGATCGTCCGCCACCGCGTCGACGAACAGCTGGAGCAGGATATCATCGTCCTCGACGATGGCGACACGGATGGGCATGGTTCAAAGTTGAAGTGTAGGTAAGGGACCGGCAAGCACGACCTGGAATCCACCGCCTGACCGGTTGCCCGCTTCGAGGGTACAGCCCAGCACGGATGCACGCTCACGCATGTTGCGTAACCCGTGACCGAAGTTCGCAGCGCCTTCGTTCTTCCCGACCCCATTGTCAGCCACGGTCAACCTGAACACGTGGTCATAGAGTTCGAAGCGCAACAACACTGCTGATGCCTTGCTGTATTTGCTCGCGTTGTGCGCGGCCTCCTTGGCGATGAGATACACCTCACGCTTGGCAGCAGGACCGATGGACCTTTCTGGAAGAGGCGAAGGGAACTCTACCGTACAAAGGGTTTCCGTTCCCTCGAACAAATCCCTGACGTGGTCCCTGATCCGCAATAGCAGGTCGGCCAGTTCTCCTCCTCGGGGATCGTTCATCCATACCACATCGCGCAGGTCGTGCATCAGTTCCTGCGAGAGTGTGGTCAACTTCTCCACCTGTTCGCCCGCATGCTCACCCTTGCGTGTGCGCACAACGGCCGATCGTGACAAGGCCGCGATACGGGCCAGGCCACTGCCCACATCATCGTGCAGGTCCTGCGATACACGTGCACGAATGCGCAGCTCCTTCAACTCCTGTTCGGTGCGTTCCTCGCGGCGCTGTATCCGATGACGATACAGGATGAACAACGCTGCGGAAAGCAAGCCGATGATCATGGCGCCACCAAGCAGGAAGGCCCAGGGCGATGCATGGAATGGCAGAGGCACATGGAAGAGAAGCAGCGTGCGTGGAATGGAGCGTAGGCCATCGCCATTGACCCCTTCAACTTCCACGGAGTACCGGCCATCAGGTACGTTGTTCAGAACGATGGGCCGGTCGCCGGCTTGTTCCACCCAATCCGTGTACCCGGTGACGCGGAAGCGATAACGATTGTGCTCCGGAGCGGTGAATTCGAGCACGGCGAGATCGAGTTGGATGTGGTTGCGGCCATAAGGAAGCTCGAGTTCCATGGGGGTGTTGAACTCCCCCGGGTCCATGATGCTGTCGTTCATTTGGACCCCGATGAGGACCACCCGGGCTGTATCCCCATCCCTGGGCAGCGCTCCCGGCATAAGGTGGTTGAAGCCGTTCACGCCGCCGAAGAACAGTCTGCCACTGAGGGAACGGAAGTAGGCATGCGAATTGAACTCGGCGCTTTGCAGACCGTCCACCCTGCTGTAGTTGGTGAAGCGCTTCGCCAGCGGGTCGAAGTGGCTTAACCCTTTGTTGCTGCTCAACCACCACTTACCATCGCTGGCCGGCAGCATGCCGTAAAGAAATTGATCGGGCAGGCCATTGTGAATGGTCCAGTGGCCGTTGACAGCAAGGTTGGTGGCGTTCACCTGGTATAGTCCGTCGCTGGTGGTGACCCAGGAGTAATGGCCATCGTCCGGTATCAATGACGTCAAGCGCACTGCTGCCGGGAACGGACCGAAAGGAACTTCCGCATCGTTGCGCCACGCCTGGATGGGGATGTTGGTGCTACCAAGGAGCATGGTCCATTGATGGTCGATGGAGAACTTGTCCGGGGTCAGGCCAAGGCTGTTGAAGTGGTCCAGCAACCGCGGGCTTGCGTGGCTCTCCGGCACAACGCTCCCGTTGCGGCAACGCATGCTACGGATCGCATCCATCGACATGATAACGGCATCGCCATCGGGGCCTGGTGCCCGTGCATTCCCCCTTGGCAGATGTTCTGTGAATACCAGCCTTCCAGTGCCTCGTTCTATCGCGACCACACGGTACAGGTCACCGCCCCAGATCAGGCCATTACGATCCGTAAAGGGATTTTGGAAGTCCTTTCCCTCCAATGTGCGTTGCGCAGCAGGCATGAGTTGCAGTGGTGACAGGTGGCCGGTCTGCTCATCGAACAGGGCGAGCCCACCTTGGTAGAAGCTCACCAGCACATGGCCCGCGTCCCACTGCGCAAAGCCACGCACGAACCAGGACGCGGGTTCCCACGGAAGGCCTTGTCCCGGCATGCAGCGCCCGAACTTGATCCGTTGAGGTGCGATCTTGAACACGCCCTTACCGTCAGTGCCCACCCAGGTGTTCCCCTGCCTGTCGAAGGTGATGGATGTGATGTCCAGCGGCCGTTCCGTGGGAGGCAGCAAGGGATATGATCGCACGATGTGCAGCGCCGTGTCCAGTACCACAACACCTTGCCCGGAGCAAGCCACCCAGATGCTTCCGTCATCGGCGATGGCGCCACGTTTACTCTCAGATGTGTGATCCATCCACGCCTGTGTGGCGGGTGGCAGCGGCTGGCGACCACGCGCTTGCCGGTGAGGTCGTGGATGTCCACAGCCACCGACTGCACGCCTACTTCAATGGCACC
>JBGTIB010000279.1:0-13289 GCA_041745875.1 Flavobacteriales bacterium
GTTCGCCGATTAAAATGGCACGTGAACTGGGTTCAGAACGTCGTGAGACAGTTCGGTCTCTATCTGTTGCGGGCGTTAGAAGTTTGAGGGGAGCTACCATTAGTACGAGAGGACCGTGGTGGACGAACCGCTAGTGTACCAATTGTCCCGCCAGGGGCACCGTTGGGTAGCTATGTTCGGATGGGATAAGCGCTGAAAGCATCTAAGCACGAAGCCCACCTCAAGATGAGACTTCTTTTAAGGGCCGTGGAAGATCACCACGTTGATAGGTCACAGGTGTAAAGTCAGTAATGGCAAAGCCGAGTGATACTAATTACCCGTAGACTTTCGATCCATCAATGATCCTCGAGGAACGATCCTCGGCTGTTTTGGTCTTTTCCAACATCATGTCATCTCTTATTGATCGCTTTAGGTGACTATTGCGGTGAGGTCCACCTCTTCCCATTCCGAACAGAGAAGTTAAGCTCACCAGCGCAGATGGTACTGGGCCAAAAGCCCGGGAGAGTATGTCGTCGCCGATCTGAGCCCCGTCCAGCAATGGACGGGGCTCTTTTTTTGCCCATATCCCGGCAAGGGACCGGACCTCATCTTTGTAGCCCATGTTCCGCAGCTCCGCAACAACATCACCGCACGAGGATGTGCCGCGCCTCTTCCTGCTGCTCGCGCTGATCTGTGGTCTGCAGCACGTTTCCGCACAACACCTTTCAGGGACGATCGAGGAACGCGCCGCGTGGGGGCGAACGCTCGTGCTGTCGGTCGTACGCGGAGCGGAGCACCATGCATTGGACTCCGTGCTCATTTCCGCGGATGGGAAGTTCACGTTCCCGAAGCGCCAGGGGCCTGAAGGATTCCATCAACTGGCATTGAACGACAGCGACCGTGTGGACCTGATCCTCTCACCAGAGGAGGCGGAAGTGGTGCTGGAATTCGCCAGCGTACCGCTCCAGGAACACATCCGTGTGTTGCGTTCCGATCTGAACCAGGGTCTTTGGGAATATAAGCTGGTGAGCCGCGAGTCCCAGGCGCAACTGGCCGCGATCCAGGATGAACGACGATCGGTGTCACCCACCGATATGGCAGCGAGTCTTGCGCTCACCGAGCGGGAAGCGCAGGTGCAGCAGCGGCGTACCGCAACGATGGACCGCATCATCGCACGCGACAGCACCGCCTATTTCGCACGCGTCATCCTGGCCGACAGACGCCTGATGGCCGCTGTGCCATTGGGCGCCGAATCCATCGGCAACTCCTTTGCGTGGGCCGATCCCGGGCTCATGCACAGCAGCATCTATCCCAAGGCGGTGATGGCCTACCTGCAGAAACTTCCGTTCGAGGTGGATGGTGGTCTGCGTGCCGGTGCCGATTCGATCTTACTGTGGACAAGCCCCGACACGGCCTGCTGGAGTTATGCCCGCACATTGCTCGTGCGCATCTTCAACGAATACGGACCCGAGGACATGGTCCAGTACCTCGTGGACCGCTATGTGGCCGGTCCGGACGCACGGCTGCCCGCCGATCGTTCACTGCTGCACCTTGTGTCGGAGCGCATGAAGGTGGCCATCGGCGCAAAGGCCCCTGATGTCTGGCTGCGCGCACCCTCCACGGGTGACAGTACGCGACTGCACGATGTGCTGAGCGCGCATCGCTATACGCTCCTGTTCTTCTATTCCAGCACTTGCGATCATTGTCATCAGCAGATGCCCGGTCTGCGCGCTTTGTATGCCGAGCATGAAAGGGCTGATCTGACGATACTGGGTCTATCGCTGGATACCGACCTGGAGGAGTTCCAGGACACCGTGCGTGACCAAGACCTGCCCTGGCCGGGCTACAGCGAACTGAACGGTTGGGGAAGCAAGGTGGCCAAGGCATTCCAGGTGAAGGCCACACCGACCATGTTGTTACTGGATGCATCAGGCACCATTGTCGCCAAGCCCTACGATCACGCGGAGCTGCGATCGATCTTGGGGAATTTGTTGGAGTAATGGGTCCGTTTCCGAGACCTTGGAACACACTATAGCTGCACGGTCCAAGACAGTGAGCCTGCGGGGAATTCCAAATCCGCCGGCTTCCCCCGGAAAAGGCCGAACACCGAGGATCCCGATCCGCTCATCGCGCAGTAGGTGGCACCGGCCATGCGCATGATACCTTGTAGTTCGGCCACAGTGGCCCAGGTCTCGAACACATAGGGCGCCATGGTATTGGGTGCCAATTCCTGCCATCGGTCCATGGGCTCACGCTCCAGTATGGCGGCAAGGTCCATATAACCACCGGTACAAGGTGTATGGGTGTAAACGTCCGCCGTGGGTACATGAATACCGGGGTTCACCAACACGAGCCACGTACCGCGCAGGTCCACCGATACGGGGCGTAGTCGTTCACCGCGACCTTCCGCGAGTTGGGCCGTATTGGACAGGAAGAAGGGTACATCGCTTCCGAGCGATGATGCCATTGGCATCAATTCTTCCCGGCCCAGGCCGAGGCTGCACAGGTCATTCACCAACATCAACATATGCGCTCCATCGCTGGAGCCGCCGCCCAGACCAGCGCCCATCGGGATCACCTTGTGCAGGTGGATGCGTATTCCGGGCAGTTGCCCCCTGGCCTGAAGCATCTGTACCGCCCGCAAACACAAGTTCTGTTCGGGTTCGCCGGGCACGGGGAGACCTGAGCAGGTGAACACCACCTCATTGGCAGGCAGGGCATCATCCACGATCGCCTCCAACGCGTCGTGTAGTGGTATCGGAATCAACACGCTCTCGATATCGTGGTAGCCATCGGCCCTTTTGCCGATCACATTCAGCCCCAGGTTGATCTTCGCGTGCGGGAATACGATCATGCGGCGCGAAGATATTCCGCCCATCGCCCGCACCCGGTAACGTACTGTGTCGCCTAACCACTTCCCGAGTTCCCACTACCTTCGCTTGCCCAACGCAGCAACATGCAGACTTTCCTGGAGTTCGAAAAGCCGGTGCAGCACATCATTGAGCAGATCGAAAAGTTGAAGGAGGTTGCCGCCCAGGGTGAGGTGGATGTGAAGTCCTCCATGGCGGATCTGGAAAAGAAGCTGAAGGAGACGCGATCATCCATCTATGCTTCGCTGAGCCCCTGGGAGCGGGTGCAGGTGAGCCGCCATCCCGACAGGCCTTACACACTTAAGTACATCGACCATCTTTCCGGTGGAACATTCATCGAACTACACGGCGATCGTACCGTGAAGGACGACAAGGCCATGGTGGGTGGCTTCGGTTCCATGGACGGACGCACCGTCATGTTCATCGGACAACAGAAGGGCATCAATACCAAGATGCGGCAGTATCGCAACTTCGGCATGCCCAACCCCGAAGGCTATCGCAAGGCCCTTCGCCTGATGAAGCTGGCCGAAAAATTCGGCAAACCCGTGGTGACACTCATCGATACACCAGGCGCATTCCCCGGTTTGGAAGCCGAAGAGCGGGGTCAGGGGGAAGCCATCGCGCGCAATCTCTTCGAAATGGTGCAGCTCCGCGTGCCTGTCATCTGCGTGATCATCGGTGAAGGAGCTTCGGGCGGTGCACTGGGCATCGGTGTGGGCGACAAGGTCCTGATGCAGGAGAACACCTGGTACAGCGTGATCTCACCGGAATCCTGTTCCTCCATCCTTTGGCGGAGTTGGGACTATAAGGAGCAAGCGGCTGCGTCCTTGAAGCTCACCGCCCAGGACATGCTGGCCAACAAGTTGATCGACGGGATCATCCCGGAACCTGTCGGTGGGGCGCATACCAACCCCCAGGAAGCCTGCGAGATGCTGAAAGCCGAGGTGGCGAAGCATCTGGCCAAACTTTCCCGCATCGACGCCGACAAATTGGTGGAACGGCGGATCAAGAAGTTCTGCGACATGGGCGTGGTGCTGAAGGCACCTCCTCGTAAAGCAGCGGGAAAGCGGCCCTGAGGGTCACTCCTCAGCGATTGAGCAGGGGCAGAATGGCACCGATGTCCGTCCCTATGCTGTTGGAACCGATCACCGTGCCGGTGAATGGATCCAATAAGATCAACTGATCGTCCACCCCGGCATAGAGGGTGCCGGTGGCACTTTCATGAGCGAGGCATTGGGCGGTAAATCCCGAAGCGATCACGGACACGCTGTTGGTGGCGTAGGCATAGCGCAACAGTTGACCCGGTAAGGCGATCACCCAGGTGTTCGCGTCCAAACGCAAGGTGGCTGATATCGGGCTGCCCGTGAATTCACGCGGTTCATATCCTCCACCTTCGACGACGTTGCGGTCTTGGATCCATCCCGATCCCGAGCGGTTGCCGAAGATCAGGGCATGCTGATCGGTACGCCGGTACATGTCCACCACATCAAGGTCCAGCGGGAACTGGCCCATTGCGGTTCCGGACGCCAATGCCAGACCGACCAACCGATCCTCCGGAAGTGAAATGCTGCGCTGTGCACACACCAGCCATTCACCCACCACCACCGTTCTCCAACCCCGGAAGCCGGACAAGGCCTGCCCGGTGAATGTCTGGGAACCGGCACCACTATACCCACGGATGAAGCCATCGTTCGTGGAGAAATAGTGGCGTCCATCGGTGGGGTCGCGCTTCAAACCGATGAAGTAGGGGATCGATTGGGCATTGAGGTTGCCCACCTGCCAGCCCATACTCCCCGTATTGGTGGGTATGGCCGCAAGGGGTGCATTGGTGCTGCCCGAGAAGAGTACATGCTGGCTGTAGCTGTCCACCGAAGCTCCGTTAAGGTCCTGTACGGTGGTGAAAGGTGCCATCGCGCCGGTGCTGTCGATGCGCTGGATCACGGCACCAATGGAACCGAAAGCAGGAGTGATGTACACGGCACGCAGCCGCAATGGTGCCGCCTGGACCGCCGCGCTCACGAAGGCTTTGCGATCGTTCGTGCCGTCGCTTGCGCGTGCCATCAAGGTATAGGTCCCGCTTTCGATCCGTTCATCGGTGATGATCACGTCGCGTACCACGGTGGCCGATCGCGCATCAACGTTCACCGAGACCATGGGTCCGATCGGTACCCCGTTCACATCCGTTAGTCCGATGACCAGGCTCCGCACCATACGATCGTCGCTCACCTCCACCTCCACGGTGAACGTGTCGGGTATGGTGACCGAAAAACCTTGTTGGGGCGACAGGATGCGAACGGTCGGAGGCTGCTCGTCCCGGTCCTTGCGGCAGCCGAGGCAGAGGAACACCAACACGAGCAGCAGCAGCGGGCGATGTTGATCGCACATGTCCGAAAGATAAGGCGGGCCGCACCTTGTACCGGGTTCCTGCGAACTGTCAACACCCCGATCGTTGATGCCTTGGTGGTACTGTTGTAGAACTCTTACCCCGAAGGCGCGCCCATCCGGTTACTTTTGCCCTCCCCCCCCGCGCAAGGATCCCATACGTGCATCGTTCGCATTGCAACGGGCGCTCCCTGCAACCCGCGTTGGCCCGAATCCATGTCCGAGATAACCGCATCCCGTCCTTCAGACCGTACCCGTGGCACCTTCCGCAAACCGGCGATAAACCTGCTGGATTCAGCGCTGGAGGCCGGTAAGCTGCCTCCGCAGGCTCCCGAATTGGAGCAGGCCGTGCTGGGTGCCATGATGCTGGAACGGAATGCCGTGAACCACGCCATCGATATCCTGCAGCCCGAGAGTTTCTACGTGGATGCACACCAGCGCATCTTCAAGGCGATCAAGGACCTCTTCGGTGCCGACCAGCCCATCGACATCCTGACGGTCACCGAACACATGAAGAAGTCCGGCGAGCTGGACATGGTGGGTGGACCGTTCTACATCAGCCAGCTCACCAACAAGGTGGCCAGCAGCGCCAACATCGAGTACCACGCGCGGATCATCAGCCAGAAGCACATCATGCGCGAACTCATCCGCATCAGTGCCGAGACCATGCGCGATGCCTATGACGACAGCGCCGATGTGTTCGATCTGCTCGACAAGACCGAAGGCGGTCTGTACCAGATCACCAGTGGCAACCTGAAGCGCAACTACGAGCCGATGAGCGACCTGATCCAGGACGCCATCGACCAGATCGAGAACGCGAAGACCAAGACCGGCGGGGTGAGCGGCGTACCCACGGGCTTCGCGCAGCTCGACAAGCTCACCGCCGGCTGGCAACGCAGCGACATGGTCATCGTGGCCGCCAGGCCGGCCATGGGTAAGACCGCATTCGTGTTGAGCATGGCGCGGAACATCGCCATCGAACACAAGCGTGCCGTCGCCGTGTTCAGTCTGGAGATGAGCAGCACCCAGCTGGTGACACGTCTCATCGCCAGCGAAGCCGGTATCAGCTCCGAGAAACTGCGCCGCGGTGACCTGTCCGATCAGGAGTTCACCATCCTGCACAAGCATATCGCGCAGCTGACGAAGGCACCGATCTTCATCAACGACACCCCGGCGCTCAACATCTTCGAGCTACGCGCACAGGCCCGGCGCTTGAAGAGCCAGCACAACGTGGACCTCATCATCATCGACTACCTGCAGTTGATGACCGCCGGGACCGACAGCAAGGGGGGCAACCGGGAACAGGAGATCAGCAGCATCTCCCGTTCCATCAAGAGCATCGCCAAGGAACTGGACATCCCCATCATCGCCCTCAGCCAGTTGAGCCGCGCGGTGGAGACACGCGGTGGGGACAAGCGACCCATGCTCAGCGACCTGCGCGAATCGGGAGCTATCGAACAGGATGCGGACATCGTCTGCTTCCTGTACCGTCCCGAGTACTACAAGATCTACGAGGATGAGCACGGCAGTACCCTGGGCGTGGGCGAGGTGATCGTGGCCAAGCACAGGAACGGCGCCATCGATACCGTACGCTTGCGCTTCATTCCCGAACTGGCCAAATTCACCGATCTGGAAACGATGAGCGGCTCTTTCGGCGTTGATGGCACGGGATCCGATGCTGGCAACAATCCCTTCCGTACCATCACGCGTCCCAGCCGTATGAACGATGACCTGGAAACCGACGATGCCCTTCCTCCATTTTAAGCGTGCTCTTCGTAGTGCCGTGTTGCTGATATTCGGTCTGTCGGTGTTCCCCGCCATGGCCACCAAGTTGCTGGTCCCCATGGACAACAGCCAGCGGGACCACCTGAAGGCCTACGGGATCGCCTACTGGACGCTCCAGCGCGATATTCCGATCGATTGGTTGCTCAACTACCGCGGCGGTGCTTTCCTGATCGACCATATCCAGGTGGTGGAACAGGAACTCAGCATTCGTGGCGTCACGTTCCAGGTGATCGCCGATGGACAGGCTTCCGCGATCCTTGCGGAGATCGCCGACCCGGAGGTGAACATGGAGATGGTGCGGCTGGAGAAAGCACCGAAGATCGCCGTGTACGCGCCGGAATCCTTCCAGCCCTGGGACGATGCGGTCGCCCTGGTGATGGAGTACGCGGAGATCCCGTACGACCGTGTCTACGACCCACAGATCATTGCGGGGGTACTGCCGCAGTACGACTGGCTGCACCTGCACCATGAGGATTTCACAGGTCAGTACGGCAAGTTCTACCGCAGCTACCGAAACGCACCTTGGTACCAGACGATGGTGCGTGAGGCCGAGGAGATGGCCGCCGGACTGGGCTTCGCCAAGGTGAGCGAGATGAAATTGGGCGTTGCAATGCGGATCAGGGACTACGTGGCTGGTGGCGGCTACCTCTTCACCATGTGCTCCGGTACCGATTCCTACGATATCGCCCTGTCCGCGGAAGGCGTGGACATCTGCACCGCCGAGTTCGATGGCGATCCCATCGACCCACAGGCACAAAGCAGGATCGACTATGGGAAGACCTTTGCCTTCAAGGATTTCAAACTGGTGACGGACCCGATGGTCTATGAGTTCTCCGACATCGATGCCACGGATATCCACGTGCGCATCGGCCAGCCGCGGGACTTCTTCACCTTGTTCGACTTCAGTGCCAAGTGGGACATCGTGCCCACGATGCTGTGCCAGAGCCATGAACAGGTGCTGCGGGGTTTCATGGGGCAGACCACGGCGTTCCGCAAGGGTCTGGTGAAACCCGGCGTGATCGTCATGGGGGAGAACAAAGCGGAAGGGACCGTGAAGTATATCCATGGTGAATACGGTCTGGGACAATGGACCTACTATGGCGGCCACGACCCGGAGGACTACCAGCATATGGTGGGCGACCCTCCCACGGACCTGAGCCTGCATCCCAATTCGGCCGGCTATCGGCTTATCCTGAACAACATCCTGTTCCCCGCTGCCAAGAAGCGCAAGCAGAAAACCTGAGCGTCGATCCTCTCATCACGTTCACGACCCATGCCCTAGCTTTACAGCCGTAGCACTCTCATCATGGACCTCAGCAAGATCATTTCCATCACCGGCAAACCGGGTCTCTATCGCATCGTGGCTCAAGGCCGCCAGGCGCTCATCGTGGAATCGCTCATCGACGGAAAGCGTGTTCCGGTCCCCATGAGCGTGCGCGTCAGTTCGCTCGAGGAGATCAGCATGTTCACCACGGGCGATGATGTTCCACTGGCGGAGGTGCTGAAGAAGTTGCACGCCGTGGAAAAAGGAAAGGAGAGCGTGGATCCCAAGGAGGATGTGGACACGCTCTTCGCGAAGCTGGGCGAGGCCCTGCCCGAGCATGATCGGGAGCGCATCTATCCGAGCGATGTGCGCAAGCTCTTCACGTGGTACGGCCAGCTGTTGAAGGCCGGTGAGTTCGAGACGAAGGCCGAGCCTGAAGCAGCCGAGGAGACCGGCAAGACCAAGGCCGGCGTGAAAGGTGCGGGCAAGGAAGGTGCTGCAAAGGCCACCAAGAAGGCCAAAGCAGCGAAAAAAGCTGCCGCTCCCAAGGCTCCGGGTACCTCGAAGGCGAAAGCCACCACGATGCGCAAATCGGCCCAGCGCGGCAGCTGAACGATCCCCGGATCGCTTGGCAACCCGAGAAAGAGGAGTCTCTGTCCGTGCGCCGAAGGTGATACTCCCCTAATTTCGTATCCCGCCTGAAAGTGGCCCACCTTCATGGAACGATCGCTACCGCTCTCTGTACGCACGCTTATTCTCGCCGGACCCATCGGGGTCGTGGCGCTCTTCGTGGCATGGACCAATGGGCAGGTGCCCGAAGCGAAAGCCTACCACTCCGACGCCGAGATCAGTTCGTTCCGTTCCATCCGGGGGTCGGGCCTGGACCTGCCCACCGGATACAACAACTTCTTCGTGGCCAGCGGCCAATGCTACGGCTGTCACGGCCCCGATGACCTGAACAACTACGCCAGTATAGATGAGGATGGCAACGATGTGAACGTGATGGACGCGTGGCGCAGTTCGATGATGGCCAACAGCGCAAGGGATCCCTTCTGGCGCGCCAAGGTCGCGCACGAAGTGGCCGTGAATCCCGATCATGCCGTGGAACTCGAAGACAAGTGCACCTCCTGCCATGCACCCATGGGCCACTTCGACAAGCACTTGAGCGTGGGAGGCCACTACAGCATTGCCGAACTGGTCCAGGACCCGATCGCCTTGGACGGCGTATCGTGCATGGGTTGCCATATGCAGTCCACCGACAGTCTGGGGCTGCTTTTCTCCGGCGAACTCCGCTTCGATACCAATGGTGTCATCTACGGGCCCTATGGCGATGTGTTCGGATCGCCGATGACGGCCTTCGTCGGTTATGAGCCCATCTTCGGTGAACACATGAACGACGCCGGGCTCTGTGCCGGATGCCATACCCTGATCACCAGCACGGCCGACCTGAACGGTGTTCCCACAGGCGACCAGTTCGTGGAACAGGCCACCTACCACGAGTGGGTCAATTCCGCTTATGACACCGACAGCAACCCCGAGACCGGCGTCAGTTGCCAGTCCTGTCACCTTCCGCGCATCAATGATGCGGTCGTCATCTCGGCCAACTACATCTTCCTCGAGGGACGCAGTCCCTTCGGCCTGCACGATATGGTGGGTGCCAATTCCTTCATGCTGGAATTGATGAAGAACAACAGCACGGAATTGGAGTTGACCGCCAGCTCGGTGCAATTCGATACCACCATTGCGCGCACCAACCGCATGCTTCAGCAGAACACCCTTCTCCTCGATGCCAACGTGGTCGCACGTGACCTCGATACGGCCTTCATTACTGTGAAGCTGACCAACCTGGCCGGGCACAAGTTCCCCTCCGGCTATCCCGCCCGCCGGGCCTTCGTGGAACTCGTGGTGCTCAATGCCATGGACGACACCTTGTTCCGCAGCGGTGGGTGGGACGATACCTACGAGGTCATCGGACACGACCCAGAATGGGAGCCGCACCACGATCTCATCAACGATCCGGAGCAGGCCCAGATATACGAGATGGTGATGGGCGATGTGAACGGCGACAAGACCACCGTCCTGGAACGGGCCAAGCTCCCCTTGAAGGACAACAGACTGCCCCCGCTGGGATTCACCACGACGCATCCTTCCTACGATACCACACTGATCGCAGGTGTCCCACTCACCGACCTGGATTTCAATTTCGACGACATGGGTGTTGAGGGCAGTGGAACGGATGTCGTACGCTACCACGTTGCCATGGGCGGCTATGACGGATTGATCCGGGTGCGCGCCCGTGTGTGGTACCAATCGGCCCCACCGCGCTGGATGGAGGAGATGTTCACCTACAGCACGCCGGAGATCGATGCCTTTCAGACCATGTTCGAACAGGCCGACAACACACCCGTACTGGTGAAGGAGGTGGAGATCACCGACCTCAGCGTGGAGATCGACGATCTGCACGAGCTCGGCATTCGCATCTTCCCGAATCCGGTGCAGGACGGCTTGCTGCGGATCGATGGCATCGACGCCAGGGTCACGGGCATCGAGGTGTTCGACTTGCGTGGTGCACTGGTGGCCAGCCATTCCCCCAATACAGGGCGGTCCTGGCAGGTGAGGTTGCCGGCTGCTGCGGCAACATACATGGTCGTCGTAAGAACAGCACAACGCAGCTACGTGCAGCGGGTGGTTGCGTTCTAGCATCCCGTGGGTCCTGCGAACACCTGACGCATCGCCCTTAACTTTGGGACATGCGTGGATCCTTGCTACTTCCCTTGCTGGTCGCGGCCGTTCCGCTGCAAGCCCAAGACCCTGTCATCGGTGCGGTGATCGATGCGGTGAACATCGATTCCATGATGCTCTACGTGAATGAGCTCACAGGCGAATTGCCGGTGGATGTAGGGAATGGCCTCGAGCTGATCCTGAGCCGGCATAAGTACAACGATGGCAATGCGGTGGCACAGGCCTACCTGGAACAGAAGCTTGTGCAGTTCGGCTACACGCCTGTTCAACAAGTGTTCAGTGCCACCGGGGTGAACATCACGGCCGTGAAGCCAGGGGCGCTCTATCCCGACGAGATGTACATCCTTGGCGCGCATTACGATGCCATGCCCGGAGGGATCGTGAACGCACCGGCGGCCGATGACGATGGAAGCGGTTGTGCCGCCTTGTTGGAGGCAGCACGGATCCTTGCCGGCATGACCTTCGAATATACCATCGTGTTCGCCCTCTGGGATGAAGAGGAGCAGGGACTGGTAGGCAGCGCCTATCAGGCAGGAGGGCTGGCGGCCAACAATGCCCTTGTCCGCGGGGTGATCAACATGGATGCGATCGCGTACGATGGCAACGCCGATACGAAGGCCCGCATCCACACACGCCCCATCGCCAACTCGATCCAGCTTTCCGATTCGATCTTTTCCATCCGCGCTGCGCACGACATCGACCTCGATCTGATCCTCACCAACCCGGGTGCTTCCTATAGCGATCATGCATCCTTCTGGAACGAGGGCTACAGTGCGATCCTCGTCATAGAGGAGTTCGGGGCCGATGGGAACCCCTACTACCACACTCCGAACGACAAGGTGGAGCACTTCGATGTGCCGTATTATGAAAAGCTGGCCAAACTTTCGATCGGAACATTGGCCGCGCTGGCGGTGCCAATGGATCCTCTTTCCGTGGAGGAACGTCTTCCCGATCCGGGAACTGCGCTCTATGCGTACCCCAATCCTGCGAACGAGGACATCGGACTATGGGTGGAGGTGAGCGAGCCGGGTCACTATGTCATTGAGTTGTGCGACGCCTTGGGCCGTACCATGGGTGTTCTGCATGATGGCCATCTGGCCCATGGGAAGCATGGGTTCAGGGTCCCATTTGGTGCATGGCCCACGGGAGCCTACATGGCATTTGCGCGTCCCTGTTCCGGGCAACCGACGAGCATGCGTTTGTTGCGCACACCCTGAGCGCTCATTCCTTGCGGAAGGGACGCGTGATGGACCTGCCTTCTTCATCCACCAAACGCAGGAAGTATTGGCCTGCTGCAAGCCTGCCCAAGGCGATGTCCACCCTGGCTGCACCGTTCACACCCACGGTGGTCACACGTCGCCCTTCCAGATCGAATACATCGGCGGTGCGGATCTGCAGACCTGCCAGGTCCACGGTGAGCATCTCTGAGGCTGGTACCGGGAACAAATTCACCGCTGTCGCTGCATCGATCTCCTCCACCATCGTGGTATTGATGACGATGATGTGCCCGAACTGCGTGGAGGAATGTCCATTCGAGGTGCAGTGGTAGTTGTAGGTCCCGGGCAATGTGAAGCCGAACTTGAAATTCCAGGGACCATTCTCTTCATCCCCTGAAACGAAGCTTTCTGGATTTCCAGGAAAGAGGATGGTGGACCCGTACACATTGTGCGTACCGGAGACGTTGGTCCAACTGACGGTATCGCCCACTTCGATGGTCAGCGTTTCCGGTGAATAGTACGGCTCAGCACCCCCGCTCAGACTGCCACCGACCGTTACCGGCCAGGTGGTCTGTGCGGAAAGCCAAAGGGGTGTTGAGATGAGGAGCAGGAGAAGGAATTTCATCGTATCGCTTGGGTTGGCGGACAAAAGAACGTGGGTGGCCCAACGTGGGTCGCCACAATGTTGCGCATTCTTCAAGTCCATGGATGGAATTTCCCGATCACTGGGGCTCGCTGAAGGCCGGGTTGGACAGGAAGGCCGGCTCGCTGAGCGCATGCATGAATGCCACCAGGTCGGCACGATCCTGAACGCTCAGGTCGATCTCGCCACCCAGCCAGGGGAACATGTGCGGGTCGATGTTCGACACTTCGAGCACCACGTCATCGGCGTAGAAATCCATCACCTCCTCCAAGGTTTCGAAACGGCCATCGTGCATGTAGGGCGCGGTGAATGCGATGTTGCGCAGGGTGGTGGTCTTGAAGCGGCCCTTGTCCACGCCCTGTCCCGTGATCTCAGCCAGACCAACGTCAGGGGGGATCAGGTCGAGC
>JBGTIB010000280.1:0-17614 GCA_041745875.1 Flavobacteriales bacterium
CTCCACCCTCACCAAGATGACACTCACCATGCTCAAGAGGGACACATCCACCAAAGTGGGCATCAAATCCAAACGGCTCAAGGCCGGATGGGATAACGACTATCTCCTAAAGGTCCTAGGACTTTAGATGCGTTTGCCCTGATCGGGCTGCTCGCCACCCCCCTTGGATCCAGTACCTTCGCGGCGCTTTTCGATGACCGCCAAGCCCGCCCACATCCATCCCGTCTTCGACCGACTGCTCCAGCGCTCCGACAAGGAGACCCTGCTGGGCCAGCACGGCCTATGCGTGTGGATGACCGGCCTTAGCGGCAGTGGCAAGAGCACGATCGCAGTGGAGTTGGAACGACGCCTGCACGCCGAAGGCATCCACAGCGTGGTGCTGGACGGCGACAACGTGCGTACGGGCATCAACAACAACTTGGGCTTCAGCGAGGCGGACCGCACGGAGAACATCCGCCGCATCGCCGAGGTGGCCAAGCTCTTCGTGGGCAACGGGACGGTGACGATCTGCTGCTTCGTGAGCCCCACCATCGCGATCCGCGAGCAAGCCAAGAGCATCATCGGTGCCGAGGATTTCGTGGAGGTATTCGTTGACACGCCTTTGGAAGAGTGCGAGCTCCGCGATGTGAAGGGCTTGTACGCCAAAGCGAGAACTGGCGAGGTGAAGGAATTTACCGGGATCAGCGCACCCTTCGAGCCACCCACAACGGCGGCCTTCGTCTTGCCTACAGTAGGCCGTTCCGCGGCGGTCTGCGCCACTGAACTGCTGCAGAACCTAATGCCCCGCATTCGCCAGGCCTGAACCCCATGCATTCCTACCGACTTACCCACCTGAAGGAACTGGAGAGCGAAAGCATCCACATCCTCCGCGAGGTGGCCGCCCAGTTCGAGAACCCCGCGCTACTCTTCAGTGGCGGCAAGGATTCCATCGTCTGCTTCCACCTGGCGCGCAAGGCCTTCTTCCCCAGCAAGGTACCGTTCCCGCTGCTGCATGTGGATACCGGCCACAACTTCGAGGAGACCATCGCCTTCCGTGATAAGCTCGTTGCTGAGCATGGCGCCAAGCTCATCGTAGGCAGCGTGCAGGAAAGCATTGACCAAGGCAAGGTCACGGAGGAGACCGGCTTCCATGCCAGCCGCAACAAGTTGCAGACGGTGACCCTGCTGGACACCATCGAAGCAAACAAGATCGACTGCGCCATCGGCGGCGGCCGACGCGACGAGGAGAAGGCCCGCGCCAAGGAACGGGTGTTCAGCCACCGGGACGAGTTCGGCCAGTGGGACCCCAAGATGCAGCGCCCCGAACTGTGGAACCTGTACAACGGCCGCAAGCGTCCGGGAGAACACTTCCGCGCCTTCCCCATCAGTAACTGGACGGAGATGGACGTTTGGCAATACATCCTGCTGGAGAACATCGCCATCCCCAACATCTACTTCAGCCACGAACGTGAGGTCTTCCTGCGCGATGGCGTGATCTACGCCAACTCATCCTTCATGAACCTGAAGCCCGACGAGAAGCCCTACCGCATGCAAGTGCGTTTCCGCACCATCGGCGACATGAGCTGCACCGGTGCGGTGGATTCGCCGGCGAGTACATTGGAGGAGATCATCGCCGAAGTGGCGAGCAGCCGGGTTACCGAGCGGGGTAGCAGGCAGGATGACAAGCGGAGCGAAGCGGCGATGGAGGACAGAAAGAAGGAAGGCTATTTCTGATCGGAAGATCAGATAATCAGAAGATCAGAAGATGAAGGACCACGGTACGGGCGGGAAATTTCCCGCCCCAACAACCCAAGGCTATCTAGATATGGACCTGCTCCGCTTCACCACCGCGGGCAGCGTTGACGACGGCAAGAGCACATTGATCGGCAGGCTGCTGTACGACAGCAAGGCCATCTTCGACGACCAGTTGGAGGCGGTAGAGAAAGCCAGCGCCAAACGTGGAACCGGCGAAGTGGACCTCTCGCTTCTTACCGACGGACTTCGCGCCGAACGCGAACAGGGCATTACCATCGACGTGGCCTACCGCTACTTCGCCACGCCGCGCCGCAAGTTCATCATCGCGGATACGCCGGGGCACATCCAGTACACCCGCAACATGGTCACGGGGGCGAGTACGGCGAACCTGGCGATCATCCTGGTGGATGCACGCAAAGGCATTCAGGAACAGACCAACCGCCATGCGTTCATCGCGTCGTTGCTTGGCATACCGCACGTGGTATTCTGCATCAACAAAATGGACTTGGTGGACTACGACGAGGAAATTTTCACCCGTATCCAGCGCGAATTGGAGGATTTCAGCAGCAAGCTGGAGGTGCGCGATGTGCGCTACATCCCCATCAGCGCGTTGAAAGGTGACCTAGTGGTGGACCGAGGCACCAACATGAACTGGTATCAAGGCCCCACGCTGATGTACCTGCTGGAGAACATCCATATCGCGGGCGACATCAACCACATCGACCGGCGCTTTCCGGTGCAGTACGTCATCCGTCCGCAGACCACCGAGCACCACGATTTCCGGGGCTTTGCAGGGCGTGTAGCAGGCGGTGTGTTCCGCAAGGGCGATCCCGTGCAAGTGCTTCCCAGCGGGTTCAACAGCAGCATCAAGAACATCTATTTGGGTGATAAGGAGGTCGAGGAATGTTTTGCACCACAGAGCGCTACGATCACCTTGGAGGACGAGATCGACATCAGCCGGGGCGACATGCTCGTGAGCCCCAACAACCAGCCGGAAGTGGGCCAGGATGTGGATGTGATGCTCTGCTGGTTCAACGAACGACCGCTACAGCCCAACGGCAAGTACGCTGTGAAGCACACCACGCGTGACGCACGCTGCATGGTGAAGGAGGTGACCTACAAGATGGACATCAACACACTGCGCAAGATGGACGGTGATACCACCATCGCCATGAACGACATCGGCCGGGTGAAGCTGCGTACCACGGTACCCCTGGCCATGGACAAGTACCAGCGCAATCGCATCACAGGCAGCCTCATCCTGATCGATGAAGGCACCAACGAGACGGTGGCGGCAGGCATGGTGGTGTGATCCAACAGCTAAAAAAAAGGCCCCGCTCCTGATCTTCAGGGCGGGGCCTTTGGGGTTGGATCTTTCGTTTACCGCAGGGTGAAGCGGATGGGCAGGTTGTACTGCACGGTCACCGCCTTTCCCCTTTGTTTGCCCGGCTTCCAGGCAGGCATGCTCTTCACCACCCGAACGGCCTCCTCGTCGCATCCACCACCGATCCCGCGAAGGACCTTCACGTCGTTGATCTTGCCATCCTTTCCGACCACGAAGGTGACATACACCACACCTGAGATCCCTGCGTCGGTGGCCATCTGCGGGTACTTGATGTTCTTGCCGAGGAACTCGAACAGCTTCCCTTCACCTCCGGGGAACGAAGGCATCTCCTCCACGATGGTGAAGATCTGGTCCTCTTCCACCACTTCTACGCGCTGTACGATCTCCACCTGGGTATCCTCCTTGATCTCCTGATCTTCGATCTCCACCTCCTCGATCTCCTCCTCGTCGTCCACGATCTCAAGCAGGGTGGTGGGGGCGGGTGGCGGAGGTGGCGGCGGAGGTGGTGTGGCGCTCGGCGGGATGATCTCCTCCTCGAGCAGGTCCATGTCCAGGGTCCCCAATGAACCGAGCTCCTTCTCGAAGGCGGTCCAATTCAGGGCCACAAGGGTGATGGCAAGCGCCGTGACCAGGCCGATGGCGAAGAAGCTGAACTTGCGTTTCTCCAGGTCGGCCTCGGGATTCTTTCTGGGTTCCATGTTCCGGTGTTTGTTCGCTGTACACACGTCGTGTGCAATGGTTCAAAAGTAACGCTCCCATCGTTTCCGATGTTGCCCCAGCAATACCGGTCCCCAACGCAGGTACGCCGCACCCAGCAATGCACCCCCCAGATCGGCGGCCACGTCGGCGGGATCGCCATGCCGGTCCGTGGTGAAGGCCTCCTGCACCGTTTCAGTAAGGATAGCATACAGGAGCACCACGAGGAGTGCGGCCACCCCCGGGTACCGGGCTGTGATCCCCACTGCTCCGCACTGCCTGAAACCCTTCACCAACAGCACAAAAAGAACGGCGAACAGGAGCACATGCACCCATTTGTCCACGTGCATATCGTCCAACCAATCTTTTTCAGGCATGCTTCCGCTGGGCAAGAGGCACAGCACCAGGATCAGCAATGCCCAAAGGAGGGCCGGGAAAAGACTCCGGAGGAACACCAACAGTGGACTATCCGACCAATTCAGCGTACTGCGCGGCGGTCAGCAGGGTCTCCACTTCGGCGGGGTCCTTCAGGCGGATGCGCACCAGCCAGCCATTGCCGTAAGGGTCGTTGTTCACGGCTGCGGGATCATCGGCAATGGACTGGTTCGTGGCCGTGACGGTTCCGCCCACGGGCATGAACAGGTCGCTCACCGTTTTCACCGCCTCCACGGTGCCGAACACCGCTTCACTATCCAACTCCTGGCCCTCGGTACCGATGTCCACGAATACGATGTCGCCAAGTTCACCCTGTGCGAAGTCCGTGATCCCTACCACGGCTTCGTCGCCTTCCAGCCGGACCCATTCATGGTCCTTGGTATAGCGGAGGTCCTCGGGAATGTTCATGTGTTGAATGGGTTCGGTTGTTGACTTGTTCCTGCCGGTCAAAAGTAGCCGACTTTCCACATTGCTATTGCGCCAGGGTGAAGCGCAGGCTGATGCCCGCATTCGTGTTGGCACTGGGGAAGGAGGTGGAGATCACCGGTTTGTTCACCACCCGCTCGTAGAAGGCGCGCACGTTGAGCCGCTGGTTCACCACGTAATCGGCCGAGGTCTTGATGGACAGGATGTTCTGCCCCGCGGTGACCTGGTTCTGCTGCTCCTCCATCTTGCGGATCACCGTGGCATTGTCGCGCAGGCTCAGGTCCACACGCAGGTTGAGGTCGCTCTTGGGTGTGGCACCGCCCACGGCGAACGGGAACTTCACGTTCTTGAAGCGGTAACCCGTGCCGATGACATATTCCTTGCCCCGGATCTCGGTGACCTGATAGTTGCTCAAGCTCAGGCTCAGATTGCGATCGCGGTTGTATTCGACCTTCAGTAGCAGACTGTTCGTCAATGTGGCATCAAAGCCCATCAAGGGGCGCATCACCTCCTGGATGGAGACCATCATGATCTGGCGTTCGGGGATGAAGTTGCCGGCAGCGTCCAGTGCACCACCGTCCGCTTGATACAACAGATTGGTCTGGTAGCTGCCCACGCTGAAGTTGGAGCGGTAGCTGTTCTTCACCGTGAAGGTGCGGAAGTGCTTGGAGAAGAAGGGCAGCTTTGTGAGCCCATCATAGGTGATGTCCCAGTTGGGTTTGGGCAGCTCCTTGAAGGGGTTCAGGTTGATGCTCTCGGCGCTGCGCCCCGTGTATGCGGAAAGGAAGGCGGGGATCACCACATCCTGGTTGGTTGATCCGAAGCCGGTGAAGTATCCCGTTGTATCAAGCACCGAACCTTCCACACCCTCGCCCAGGCGGGCACTTATGATCGCCCGGTTCTCCAACAACCGTTCGAAGAACACGTTCGCGAAGTTCTCATCGTCGGTGGAGAATGCCGTGGGCCAGGTGAGCATGCTCACACTGAAGCTTCCGAACTCCTGGGGGCTGTCGTTCACATAGTCCTGCTGATCATCGTTCCACCGGTAGAACGAGCTCCGGTTCTCTGCGATGGTGCGGTTGGCCATTAGTTCAACCCGCATACCGCGGAACGGTTCCAGGGACACGCGCCCGTTGATGGTCTCGTTGCGGGTATTGGTGTAGGGGTTGAAGATCGAGGGGGTCTGCACCAGCCATCCGTTCGCAGCTGCATCCGAGGCGAAGTCGCGTTCCATTTCTCCGCTGAGCGAGTGGTTCTGCTGTCCCAGTACGAAACCCCAGCCAGGTGCCTGGAAGCCCGACTCCATGCCCAATGCCGTGGCCTTCCGGTCATAGCCGGGCAGCATCATACCCGATGTCTGACTATAGGTGACGGTACCTGTTCGCAGGGTCATCAACATGCGCGCCAGCCCTTCCAGTGGGTTGACCTTGATCTTTTCCTTTTCCTTTTCCTTCTCCTCTTCGGGCTTTGCCGCACCACCTCGTCCGGCTGCCGGTGTAGTACGGGGGGTCCCGCCTCTTCCCTTGCTCTTGTCGTTGATCTTTTTCAGGTACTTGACCTTGTTATAGAGGTTCACGAAGTTGAATTGCCCGTTGATCGAGATGTTCTGCGAATTCTGGATGGTGTTGCCCAGCGTGTCCTGGGTAAGGGGGGCACGATCCCACTGGTAACCCGCGGTGTACGCGGTGTTGGCCGTGATCCAGTCGGTGATCGGAAATTTGTCGAACGGCAGGGTGTAGGTCAGTGCCACGGTATGGTCGTAATGGGTCACCTCGCCCAGGTCGCGGATGCTGGCCAGTACGCTGTCCTTCCACAGTTCGTAGGTATCGCGATCCTTGGGGTTCACCTGCCCGGGTGTTTCACCGATGAAGGCCAGGTTGTTGGCATTGAAGTCCACCTTCAAGGCCCGGGTGATCTCGTAGCGGAACCCGTACTGGCTGGTCCAGTTGAAGTTCTTGTTGTAGGTGGGTCGTTGCGGCAGCGTTTCAATGTCCGGGTTGGGCCGTATGAGCCGCTCCAGGTACATGCGGTCCACGGAGGTCCGCAGGCTGACCTGTTTGAACCCTGCGTTCACATTGAACTCCTTCAGCCACTTCATCCACTTGCTCTTGCTCACGAATCCGATACCCTTGAACGGCTCGATGGGACGGGGTTTCGGGTTGTGCAGGTAGGCGATGGAACCACGGTAGGTCCGTGTGTTCTCAAAGGCCGTGTTGATGTCGTAGTACTCACGGTCCGAATAGGCGTAGGACAGCGACAGGTTCTGCACATCGTAGAAGCGCTCCGGCTTCCCGGCGGCACGATCCACGCGTACGTTGGTGAGGTTGATGCTTCGCCTGCGTTCGTAGGTACGCGACTGTTTCAGCCGTTCCCTTCGTTCCTGTGCGGAGAGCGTGCGGGTGGCATCGTTCCACTCGATATCGGGGTTGAGCGGATCGAACTGGGGATTGCTGACCTGCTCGGAGTAGCCGATGAACAGTGGCACCTTGATGTTGCTCGATTCCGGCAGGAACTTTCCCATCTCCAGATTGGTCGCCACATCCACACCGTACAGCGTTTCACGCGAGCGCTCGCTCACCCGCTTGTCGATGCTGCCCCAGAACGGGGTGCTGTAGTTGCCGGCGATGCTCACACTACCGAGGTCGGCCAATTGGGCGTTGACCCGTGCCAACGCAGCCCAGCCACCCCGTTGGTCGAAGTCGGTGAGCCGCAGTTCATTCACCCAAACTTCTACGCACTTCGGGAGACCATCGTCCTGCTTCCAGGGATTCTCTTCATCGCCATCGCGCTTGGGGTTGCGGATGCCGATCATGATGGTGGTCATCTGGCTCAGGTTCGGGTTGCCCTTCACAAAGATCCGCCGGTCCCCATCGGTGGTGGCATAGCGCTGGTTCGGTGCTATGTCCGCCTGGTCCCGTTGGATCTTCGCATCGTTGAGCTTGGCGAACTCGATGATCATGTTGTTGTCCTCGGGCCACACGCTGAAGGGATCCCGATTGAACAATTCGCTGGGCTGCACCGGGATCTCGTATTCGTAGTAGTTCTCCGAATAATCGTTGCCCAGACGGACGAACACGCTCACATCCCCATACTGGATCGGGTTGTCCAGGTCGCCGCTTTCGGCGTGGATGAACATGCGCATGCGCTTGTAACTGCGAATGTCGAAGTTCACATTGCGGAACGCGGCCCGGGCATCGCCATCGCGCAGGTTGCACACCTTCAATTGCAACGACTGCTCGTTCAGGTTCCTGAGGTTGGCACTGGCCACATCGATCTCTTGTGCGATGTTGGGGGGCAACACGTAGTTGATCGGGGTCCGGTTCCCGTTCTCCTCGATGTTCACGGCGGCCACTTCGAAGGTGGTGGGGTCGGGGTCACCACCCGGCACTTCACCCGGTGTCTCCAGACCGAACAGGTACTTGCGCCATTCGCCACGGACGAATTCGAGCCGCGCGAAACGCAAGGTGGCCTCCTGTTGCCAGCCGTGGAGGTACATGCGCATGAAGCGGATGCTGCGGAAATCCTGAATGCCGTTGACCGCCTGGGTGGGCTGCCGCACCGGGATCTTGAACTGGTACCAGTACACCTGCTTGGGGCCCTCGGGCGTGTTGGCCGTGGCGAGGATCCGGTCCGAGATGAAGTTGCGGCCCACCACCATGTCCTGTGGACGAAGGCTCACCCGATAGTGGAAATAGCTCTCGCTCTCGCTCAGGTTCTGGTCCTGGTTCACATCCTCGGTACTGGGCAGGGTGGTCTGCTGCGTCGGATAGTCCTCGGGACTGTCCTCGTCGGTCACGCTGTTCCCTTCAGGACCATTGAAGCGCTTGTACCGGTCGAGGATGCTAAGCTGCTGTTGATCTTGCGTACTCCCCCGGAAGAAGCGGTAGTCATCGTTGCTGGGATCGTTCTGGATGGCAGTAAGCGCGTCCGGGTTGGTCACAACCCCTGTTATGTCGGTGAGGTAGTCGCTGAAGAAGCTTTGCTCAGTACGTCCCTCCAGGTCGGCTTGATCGCTGGAGAGACCGTCCAGGCCAACATCCTGGAACTTGTTGCTGTTGTTCTCCACGATGGCGAACGCGTTGACCACGCTCTGGGTGGTGGGCACCACGCCCCAGGCCGTGGTATCGGTCTCCTGGGCGAAGTCGGTGAGGTTCTTCGGCAGACCGTTCTCGAAGAACTTCCGTCCATCGCGCAGGATGTCCTCACTGATGTTGCCCAGGTCGATGTATAATTCGCCGCCCGTGCTGTTCACCGAGTTCACATTGGTGGCCGGATCGCCATTGCTATTGCTGGCGTTGAAGAAGGGGTCCATCATCCAGAACTGGATCACCTCGATGTTGCTGGACTCGAAATCGGTGGTGGTGATCCTGCGTGTGATACCGGCCCAGTTGTTCTCGGGATCGGTGAAGGTGCCATTCGGGTTCAATCGTCCTGGGTTCGTTTCGTAGTTGTACGGCCCCCTTTCATTGGGGTAGTAGGTGAGGTCCAACACAGGAATGTTGGCCGGTGTTCCTGCGGCCAGCTGCCGGTTGGGGAACACCTCTTGCTCCAATACCTCGCGCATGCGGTTGTCGCTGCGCATGGCGGCGTCGGCCTTGATGTGTTCCGGTGTCAACGTGTTGTTGCGGAAGAACAGGGGGTCGATCACATACCAGCTCAATTGTGCGCGCCGGAAACCGGTCCTGAGATCGTTCACCAGGTCGCTATTGGGGAAAAGGGATATGCCCTGTGGCAGTGCAGCATGGAACCAAAGGCTCTGTGTGCGCAGGTCGATCACGCTCACACTGCCTTCGAAGTCATCGATGTAGCTGGTGCCCGCACTGCCGATGGCCTTGCTATGCCCGGGGATGAGGTAGGCGGCCTCGGCCTGCGCGGATACGTTCGATACCTGCTTGGTGCTGTAAAAGGGAAGCTTGTCCACCAGGTTGGTCAGCCACTGGGAACTGCTCTGCCAATTGGCATCCACGCCTACGATGGTGTTGCTGATGGGTTCATCACCGGCATTCACCTTCTGGGTCAGGGGCCGTTCATACAGGTTCATGATCGTGCCACCGAATACCAGGTCCTTGTTCACCCGGTAGTCGAATCGGGCCCCGGCAAGGGTCTTCTGCTGGATGCTGAAGAGGGAGTTGCTCTCCATGCTCACGTTCACAGGTGTGCCGCTTTCCAGGATCCCTTGATTGATGATGCGCACACGGCCCAGGTTGTAGTCCACCGTATAGTCCTGGTTCTCGATCAACCGCACCCCGCCGGCGGTCACCACCACCGAGCCTTGCGGAATATTCACCGCATTAAGGGAGATCACATCGCTGCTCGCCGATCGGTAACTGCCCTTCAACTTGAAGCGGTTCAGCTCGGGCTGGTTCATGGCAGCGGTCTTGGTGCTGTCGTACAGCTGCTGGAACACGATGGTGCGTTTGATCTCCGGAGGCACGCCCACCAATTGCGCGTCGAGATAACTGCCGAAGGGTTCCAGCACGGGGAAGTATATGCGGCCGGTCTGTGAGTTGATCGTACCGCCCAGGGTGGCGGCCCCATCGATGAAATCGAAGACCCCGTCCGGATTGGGTGCATTGTTGGGGTCGAGCCGGTCCAGTGCCAGGGCCTGGATCAATGGGATCTGGTCCAGCGGAGCCCGTGGTATGTAATTGATGTCGACCCCGGTGGTCGGATTGTTGTACACCAGGTCCAGTCGGAAATTGTCCGGGTTCACCTGGAAGGCGCCCAGGGCGTAGATGTTCTTCATCATCAGATCCCACAACGGGATCCGGGGGTCGGTGATGGTGGCTTTCAGCAGCCGCAGGATGAGTGCGTCGGGAGGACCGATGCCATCGGTGCTGAACTCGCCCACCTGGTAGGTCTGTCCCTGGAAGGTGTACTGATAGGCCACACCGAGCACCTCATCGTTGTTGAGGCTTTGGTTGATGGTGATGAAGCCAAGGCGTTCGTTGAGGGTATACTCATTGGGCAGCAACAGGCGTGCGCTTTCGAGCTTCTCGAAGTGGCGTGCATCGCGCAGGCCGAGTTGTTGCAGCGCCGCAGAGGACTGGAAATAACCCCTGATCCCGGCATTGGTGCTCACTATCTGGTAAAGGCTGTTGGCCTCGTTGCTGGCGAAATTCGTGGGCCCATCGACCACCAGGCCGGGTGGCAGGTCATTGCTGAAGCGCCCGGCATCAATGGCCTGCTGACTGGCATCCTCACCCAGATCGGTGAAGGCCACGATGTTGCGCACTTGTTGGAAATCCTGCCTGGTATTGGTCACCCATACCTCCACCCGGGAGATCTGGATGCCACTGTTCACGGTGGGCAGCGTGCGCAAAGCGTTCTCGTACTGTTCGCGGAAGAAGTAGCTGAGGAAGTAGTGCTTGTTGGCCTCGTACTCATCCGCTTTGATATTGTAGTTCGTTGTCTGCGCACCGCCCTCGGTGTCCACGCTGCGTCGCTGTCCCTTCTCCTGGCTGAAGATGGCCGTGGCGGTCAACCGGCCGAAACGCAATTCGGTCTTCAATCCGAACAGGCTCTGGCTACCTTGGATCAGCGTTCCTTGCAGCGGCAGGCTTACGTTCCCGGCCTCGATCTTCTGGATGATCTCATCCTCGTATCCGGTGTAGTCCAGCTTCACCTGGTTCTCGAAATCGAAGGTCGCCTGGGTGTTGTAGTTGGTGGTGATCTTCAGTTTATCGCCGATGTTACCGACCAGGTTCATCTGGATGCGCTGATCGAAGTTGAACATGGTGATCCTGCGTTGATTGATCGGGATCCGCGGGTTGTCGGTCTTGCTGATGTTCACCCCGAAGATCACCTCGGCCGAACCACGCGGACGGATGTCGATGGTATTTCCACCGAAGATCCGATCGAAGGCCTCACCCTTCACCTTGATCGCCGGGATCAGGCCTTTCTGCGCACTCTCGCTTTCCTCCTCCACGCGGTCCAGCCAGTAATTGTTCAGGGCTTTCTCCATGTCGTAGTTGAGGTATTCCTCAAGCGACATGCTCATGGGCGGACGGTAATCGAAGGAACCGCCCACGGAGCTTTGGATGATGTACTGCCCGGTCTCGGGGTCGTAGATCACATCGGTATCGATGTTCTCGGGGTCCTGCAGATTGATGCCACCACCAGGTTGCTCACCGGGTGTCAAGGGATCGGTGATCGGCCAGGGCATATCCACCTCGGGCGAATCGGCTTGCAGGAACAGGTTGCCGAACAAATTGGCGCTGACGGGTGTTACCGCCATGGCAGCGAGCAGCAGCAACAGGAACCACCTTATGGTCCATGTCGGCATGCATGCCTTGACGGTGATCACCGAATCCATGATCGATCCCTTCGCGCTCAGAGGTTCTTCAGCGATAGCTTGATCAGCTCTTCCAGTAGTGGTGGTTCCCCTGATCGTTCCTGGAGCACGGCTTGCAGGCTCCGCTCGGCTTTTTGCCGATCCAGCCCCAGTGAGATCAGTGCCGATAACGCCTCGGCTTTGAGCGTATTGCCCGGAAGGGATGATGGACCGGTGCCCGGCATGGGATGTTGGGCCAGCTTTCCCTGCAATTCCCCTACGATGCGCTGTGCCAGTTTCGGCCCGATCCCTTTCACTCCTTTGAAGAAGCCTTCGTCCCCTGTGAGGATGGCCGTATGCACATCCTGGGCGGTGCGGGCGCCGAGGATGGCTATGCCCAAAGTGGCACTCACACCCTGCACCTCGATCAGGCGCCGGAACAGTTGCCGCTCATCGGTACTGAGGAACCCGAACAAGCGGTGTTCGCTGGAACCGGAACGGACATCCACGGTCACAGTGTAATGGACATGCAGCCGACAACGCCCGGTTTCGGGCAAGCGTGCGTACACGTTGGCCGGCACCTGCACCATATAGCCTACGCCGTGGCACTCCACCACGACATGGTCCGGCGCTTTTTCCAATAGCTCACCGTTCAGGCTGTCGATCATCCTGTCCCTCCGGGGTCATAAGGTCTTTTCAGAAGGGGCGTAAATGTAGAGCGATGGGCGGAGGTGTCAGGTTTTTCTCGGAAGGGCACGAAAATAAGGGAATGGAGCGATCGGTGACACCACGAAAATTCAACTATTCACAACCGGCTAAATTCACCCCCATGCAACAGGAGCGTCTGGTGGTGCTGAGCGGTGCGGGTGTCAGTGCTGAAAGTGGGTTACGAACCTTCCGCGACAGCGATGGACTGTGGGAGGAATACCCCTTGGAGGAAGTTGCAACGCCTGAGGCCTGGGCTGCCGATCCCCTGCGGGTGCTCCATTTCTATGACCTGCGGCGCGCACAGGTCCTGCAGGCGGAACCCAACGCGGCACACCTGGCCATCGCAGCCTTGGAGAAGCACTTCATCGTGGACGTTGTGACCCAGAACATCGACGACCTGCACGAGCGGGCCGGAAGCAGTCGGGTGATGCACCTCCATGGCGAGATCCTGAAGGCGCGCAGCACGGCGGACCCCATGCAGGTGTTCGACATCGAAGGATCCAAGATCCAATGGGGCGACCGCTGTCCTGCGGGTTCGCAACTTCGACCGCACGTGGTCTGGTTCGGAGAGGAGGTGCCCTTGATGATGGCTGCTGCTGCCCTTGTTTCGGAAGCGGATATCCTGCTTGTTGTGGGTACCTCACTGCAGGTATATCCTGCGGCAGGATTGATCCATGTGGCACCACCGCACTGCGAAGTGCACCTGGTGGATCCCAGCGACGTCGTGTTGGTTCGCCACGCGGTGAAACACTGGAAACAAAAAGCCAGCATGGGCATGCCCATGCTGGCCGAATGGTTGATCGCCCGAAACAGGCCTAGTGGCCCGGCGTGATCACGAAACGCTTGGTCGCCAAGGCAATTCCGTCGCGCTGTACCGTGGCGAAGTAGAGCCCCGAGGCCATGTCAGCTGTCGGAATGACCGACCGCGACCGCAAGGCCTGCAGGGATGTGGCGTGCACCTGCTCTCCAAGTGTGTTGTGGATCAACAGCATCGCTCCTTCATGGCTGCCTTCCAATTCCACGGTGAATTGCACATTGTCACCCAGGGATGGGTTCGGATGGATGGCAAGACTGCCGGTCACTCCCATGTTCTCTTGAATACTTACCGGGGTTGCACGGAACTCGATATCGACCCAAACGGTGTCCGAGGAGTTGGCGACATCGAACCAAACGAAGCGGTAGGTACTGTTGCCCAATTGGCCATTGGGCATGTGGTAAGCTTTGAAAGCAACCTCCGCAACACCTGCTGTGAGGTCCAATGCGTGGTTGGACTGAGAGTGCCACACGGGAAGCGCTCCTGCCTCTTGTTCCAGATAGCACAAGCCCCAACAGAAGTAATTCAGCGTGTTGGGCTGCACATCCAGCTCGTAGCGACGCAGGTTCACTGTCCGGTCCGCACCTGCCACCAAGGTCACGCTCGCCCCGATCTCCAGGACAGTGGCGTCCGCGCTTCCGTAGTAGATCATGGTGCTTCCATTCACGGTATTGCCACCAGCATCCTGCAGCAACAGAAAGTCCTGTGCAGCGACCGGAAAGGACAATAAAGCGAGTAAGGCAAGAGTAAGGTTGTGTTTCATGGTAAGGCTCAGTCTGCGTGTACCCCGCAAAGGTAATGTTGCATGCGCGTGAACCCCTGTTGCGGGCATAGTAACCGTCCTAATCACAGATCGATAGGATCCCAAGGCGCCCCTTCGAACATCGCTTGTTTGAACGAACATCGCCGCTACTTTCGGACCGCTCCTTTTCGGACAGCGCCGGACCATTGCGCCCCTCGCCCGATAGGAAGACCAAACAGAACCACACCCGGACCCTATGAAAAAGACACTTACCCTTTTGTTCCTTGCCACTGTTCTTGCGGCTGGAAATACCACGATGGCCCAATGCCCCGCAGGTGAGAGCCAGGTGCAGATCAACATCCTCACGGATAATTATGGCGCGGAGACCACCTGGGAATTGACCGGGCCCTCCGGTAGTCCGGTGTATGGCTCGGGAGGGCCGTACGGCAACAACCAGACCTATACGCCCACAGCATGCGTACCCAATGGCCCTGTGATCATATTCACCATTTACGACTCCTATGGTGATGGCATCTGCTGTGGATTCGGTCAGGGTAATTACACCGTTACCGTGGGGGGTACACAGGTGGCCTCCGGAGGCCAGTTCGCGAGCATGGAGAGCACCATGTTCCTGACAAGTCCTCCTGTGGCATTGGACCTGGCGGTCATGAGCCTGGACCTGGATCTGGTGATGCCGCAGGGCAACCAGAACATCTCGGGCAGCATCCGCAACTTCGGCACCTCGCCGGTCAGTTCCTTCACACTGAACTATTCCATTGACAACGGTCCTGCCGTATCGCAGCCGGTGACCGCTACTATTGCTCCGGGAGCAAACTACAACTACACCCATGGCACACCCTGGAACGCCACTGTCGGTGCACATACCGTGAAGGTATGGGCCAGCAACCTGAACGGCCAGGCCGATGCGAACCCCTTGAACGATGAACTGGAAGTGGGTGTCAGCGTGGCGTTGCAGAGTGTTCAGCGCAAGGCCCTCATGGAACAGTTCACCAGTTCCACATGCCCACCCTGCGCCAGCTTGGAGAATACTTGGGGACCTGTGCTGAACGGTGTGAACACCAACCAGTCGGGATCGAACATCGCGGCCATCAAGTATCACCTCAATTATCCTTCTCCGGGTACCGACCCCAGCTACAACCCCGATGCCGCCACCCGAAATACCTTCTATGGTGTCAGCGGTATTCCCAGCCGATACATCGACGGAACCATGTTCAGCACCTCGACCGCAGCTTTCCTGAACAATGCCGCCGCCCGGCCAGCCTTCATGGGTATCAACATGAACTACACCGCATCGGGCAATAGTGTGACGGTGGAGGTGACGATCACTCCGTATGCCGACTTCACCGGTACCCACCGTCTTTTCATCGGTGTTACGGAAGATCAGTACAGCTACTCAGGTGGCACCACCAGCCAGAGCGTGTTCAAGTACGTGATGCGCAAGATGCTGCCCAATGGCAGTGGTATCCTGCTTTCCAACCTCACCGCCGGTGTGCCACAGACCTTCACCCAGTCCTATACCTTCGCCAGTGGTGCACCCGCCCCAGGGAATTACAACCTCTGGACGAACCTGGACAATACGACCGCAGTTGCCTTCGTGCAGAACATGACGACCAGGGAGGTGGTGCAGGCCAACATCTCTTCCATCGGTGTCGGCATCGAAGAGAACGAACTGGCACGGGGTCTCAAAGTTTTCCCGAACCCCACGAACGACCTGCTCAATGTGCGCTTCGACCTGCCTGCTGCGGGTAATGTTCACATGGAGCTCACCAACACCTTGGGGCAGCGTGTCATGAACATCGGCGAAAGCTTCGGCAGCGGCGCGCAACTCGCCACCTTCGACCTCAGTGGTGTGGTGCCGGGCATGTACCACCTTACGATCACGCACGGGGATCTGCGCGCTACACGCACCATCTCCGTCACGCGATAGAACGGATACCATAGTGTACCACCGGGAGGTCGGCACGGAACATGCAAACGCACGATCCGGTCGCCGACCTCCCGGCCGTACATCCCTGACGAGAACATGAAACAGATATTGCTCGCCCTGGCCCTGGTGGCCCTTCCTCTGCTCACGATCGCCCAATCGCGCATTCCCAGTGCCACGGTACAGACCATGGACGGGAAACGGGTGGACGCCAAGACCTTCAGCAATGATGGCAAACCCATGATCATCAATTTCTGGGCGACCTGGTGTGCTCCCTGCAAGCGCGAGCTCACAGCCATTGCGAACAAGTACGAGGACTGGCAGGCCAAGACCGGTGTGAAGCTCATCGCCGTATCAATCGACGATGCCCGCAGCATGGCACGTGTGGCGCCCTATGTGAATGGCCAGGATTGGGATTATGAGATATACTTGGATCCCAATGGCGACTTGAAGCGCGCCTTGAACGTGAACAATGTCCCACATACTTTCCTTGTGAACGGTGCTGGTGAGATCGTGTGGCAGCATAACAACTACGAGCCGGGTGACGAGAACGAACTGTACCGGAAGGTTCTTGAACTCGTTGACAAGCCTTGACCGCCGTCCCCTTCCTGTGGTGATCCAACTCTTTCGGGGCCTACTGGTCCTGCACTTGATCGTCGCGCTGCAAACAGTGAACGCACAGGATGGCGGCCACCTCAACGGCAATTTCAGTACCGACGCCCAGTACTACAACGACGATGAGGTGATCGGCGCGGTGGTGCCGCCCCAGCGCCTTGCGGCCAACGCGTGGATGAATCTCATCTACACGAACAAGAACTTCGAGATGGGCGGTCGTTTCGAAAGCTATGAGCCACCGCTGGCGGGCTACCCCGCTGGACAGACCTATCGTGGATCGGGGGTGGGTTATCGGTATGCGAAATACACCTTGAGCGACCTGGAGGTGACCGTGGGCAATTTCTTCGAGCAGTTCGGTCAGGGCATGGTGTTCCGCAGCTACGAGGAGCGCTACCTGGGCGTGGACAATGCCATGGACGGGTTCCGGGTGAAGTACAAGCCTTACCGGGGCGTCTACCTCAAGGGTTTCATGGGCCGGCAGCGTTTTGCGTTCGACAATGGCTTCACCAAGGGTGTGGGTATCGTACGCGGTGTGGATGCCGAGGTCAGCCTGAACGAGCTCTTCGATACCACCTGGACCAGTGCCAACAACCTGATCATCGGGGCCAGTTTCGTAAGCAAATACCAGGAGGATCGCGACCCCTTACTGGTGTTGCCCGAGAACGTGGGGTCCTGGGCGTTACGGGCCAACTTCACCACGCCACGCTGGAACATCTACACCGAATACGCCTACAAGATCAACGACCCCAACAACAAGAACGGCTTCATCTACAAGCCCGGGCAAGCTCTCAAGCTCAACGCGACCTATTCCGTACGCGGCCTGGGCTTCAGTGTGGGGGCACACACCTTCGACAATATGTTCTACCAGAGCGATCGGGCCG
>JBGTIB010000281.1:0-5909 GCA_041745875.1 Flavobacteriales bacterium
GAAGCCCATGGCATTGACCAAGGCCGATTGCGAGGCCGTGATCTACAAGGCCCTGCAGGTGCATCGTACCGTGTTCTGCGTCATGCAGAACCGCTTCAGTCCGCCCAGCCAGTGGTTGAAGGAGGTGGTGGACCAGGGCATTCTGGGCGACATCCATCTGGTGCAGGTGAACTGCTACTGGAACCGCGACGCCCGCTACTACAAGCCGGGCGGCTGGAAGGGCACGGCCGACCTTGATGGGGGCACGCTCTTCACGCAGTTCAGCCACTTCATCGACATCATGTACTGGCTCTTCGGCGACATCAACGACATCCAAGGGAAGTTCGCCGACTTCAGTCACAAGGACCTCACGGCCTTCGAGGACAGCGGGCTGGTCACCTTCCGCTTTCGCAACGGTGGCATGGGCTGCCTCAACTACAGCACGGCCGTGTGGGACAAGAACCTGGAGAGCAGCATGACCATCATCGGGTCGAAGGGCAGCGTGAAGGTCGGCGGGCAGTACATGGACCAGGTGGAATATTGCCACATCGAAGGCTACACCATGCCCGAGCTGGCTGCCACCAACGCCGCCAACGATTACGGCCATTACAAGGGTAGCGCCAACAACCACGGTTACATCGTGGACAACGTGGTGGATACACTGAAGGGACGCACGACACTCACCACCAACGCCTTGGAAGGACTGAAGGTGGTGGAGATCATTGAACGCATTTACCAGAAAAGGAATGAGCAGTCTGTATGATCGGCTTCTGCAGAAGGAGGCCAAACTGGCGGTGATCGGCCTGGGCTACGTGGGTCTCCCCATCGCACTGGCCTTTGCCCGCAAGATCAAGGTGGTGGGCTTCGACATCAACCAGCAGCGCGTGGAGATGATGCGTCGCAACGAGGATCCCAGCGACGAGCTTGATCCCTCGGAATTCGAGGGTTGCGACATTCACTTCACTGCCGACCTCAACGACCTGAAGGATGTGGAGTTCTACATCGTAGCCGTGCCCACCCCGATCGACAGCCAGAACATCCCGGACCTGGGGCCGCTGCTCGGTGCCTCGAAGACGGTGGGCCAGGTGTTGAAGAAGGGCGACTTCGTGGTGTATGAGAGCACCGTGTACCCCGGCTGTACTGAAGAGGACTGTGTACCGATCCTCGAGGAGCTCAGCAAGCTGAAGTACATCGACGACTTCAAAGTGGGCTACAGCCCCGAGCGGATCAATCCCGGTGACAAGGAGCACACCCTAGCCAGCATTGTGAAGGTGAGCAGCGGCTGCGATCCCGAGAGCGCCGAGTTGATCGCCCGGGTGTATGAACTGGTGGTGGACGCCGGCGTATTCCGGGCTGCGAGCATCAAGGTGGCGGAGGCCGCCAAGATCATCGAGAACACCCAGCGGGATGTGAACATCGCACTGATCAACGAGTTATCGATCATCTTCAACCGCATGGGCATCAACACGTACGACGTGTTGGAGGCCGCAGGCACCAAGTGGAACTTCCTCAAGTTCCAGCCAGGATTGGTGGGCGGTCACTGCATCGGCGTGGATCCCTACTACCTCGTGTACAAGGCGAAGGAACTCGGCTACCACGCGCAGATCATCGATGCGGGCCGCTTTGTGAACGACAGCATGGGTGGCTACGTGGCAAAGCAGACGGTGAAGAAGGTGATCGCCACTGGCACCAACCCTGCCGATGCACGCGTGCTGGTGATGGGTGCCACCTTCAAGGAGAACGTCACCGACATCCGCAACAGCAAGGTGGCCGATGTCGTGAACGAATTGAAGAGCTTCAGTTGCACGGTGGACGTGACCGACCCGCATGCCGATGCGGCCGAGGTGAAGCACGAGTACGGCTACGAACTCGCGCCCGAAGCAAAAGGTCCGTACGACGCCATCATCGTGGCGGTGAACCACGCCGAATACGCCAGCAAGGACGAGGCCTGGTTCAAGGACATGCTGAAACCGAAAGGTGTGTTGGTGGATCTGAAAGGGGTGTTCCGCAAGAGGATCAAAGGACTGAACTACTGGAGCTTGTGAGGATGAAGACCACGGAGGCACAGGGGCGCAGAGCAGCACGGAGCGTATTGCATCGTTCCATTCGTGATACTGGCATGTTGTCCTTTCGTGTCCCCTGTGAACTTTGTGGCTCCGCGCCTCTGCGGTCTTTCCTATGAACTCCACACCTCGAAACATCCTCATCACCGGCGGTGCCGGCTTCATCGGCAACCACGTGGTGCGCCGCTTCGTGACGAAGTACCCGCACTATCGGATCATCAACCTGGACCTGCTCACCTACGCGGGCAACCTGGAGAACCTGCGTGATGTGGAGGATGCTTCCAACTACACCTTCGTGCGCGCCGACATCCGCGATGCAGAGGCCATGGGTAAGGTCTTTGCCGAGCATGGCATCACCGATGTGATCCACTTGGCCGCCGAAAGCCATGTGGACCGCAGCATCACGGATCCGATGAGCTTCGTCACCACCAATGTTATCGGCACGGTGAACCTGCTCAATGCGGCCCGCGAAGCTTGGAAGGGCGATTTCGGGGGGAAGCGCTTCTACCATGTGAGCACCGATGAGGTCTTCGGCTCCCTGCACGATGAAGGCTTCTTCACCGAGGAGACACCCTACGACCCGCAAAGCCCCTACAGCGCGAGTAAGGCCAGCAGCGACCACTTCGTGCGAGCCTATGGCAACACGTACAAGCTGCCTTTCGTGATCAGCAACTGCAGCAACAACTACGGTGCGAACCAGTTCCCCGAGAAGCTGATCCCGCTGATGATCAACAACATCCGCACGAACAAGCCGCTGCCTGTGTACGGCAAGGGCGAGAACGTGCGCGACTGGCTTTGGGTGGAGGACCATGCCGCCGCGATAGACACGGTGTTCCACAGCGGCGTGCATGGTGAGACCTACTGCATCGGCGGGCACAACGAGTGGAAGAACCTGGACCTGGTACACCTGCTCTGCCGGGTGATGGACAGCAAACTGGGCCGAGCCGAAGGCGAGAGTGCGAAGCTGATCACCTACGTCACCGATCGTGCCGGGCACGACCTACGCTACGCCATCGATGCGGGCAAGATCGAGCGGGAGCTGGGTTGGAAGCCGAGCATTACCTTCGAGGAAGGCCTGGAACGCACCGTGGATTGGTACCTCGCCAACACCGAATGGTTGGAGCATGTGACCAGCGGCGCCTACCAGCAGTACTATCAAGAGCATTACGCGGAGCGATGACGATCGAACGCGTCCAAGAGTGCAAGAGTGCGAGGGTGAGAGGGTCAGGCCCCCTTGCACTTTCGCCCCCTTGCACTTTCGCACCCTTCCGCCTTTGCATTCGATCATGAGCCTCTTCACCAAACTCTTCGGGAAGAACGAACCGGACCTTGGACCAGCCGACCTCTCGGTGTTGGGAACGGACATCCATTCGCACTTCATCCCGGGTATCGATGATGGCGCCCAGACCTTGGAGCAGAGCATGGAAATGCTCCGTGCCATGGCGGACCTGGGCTATCGGAAGGTTGTCACCACGCCGCACAGCATGGCCGATGGCTACAAGAACAGTCCGGAGATCATCCTTGGCGGACTTGAGAAGCTGCGTGCCGAGGTGTTGCGCCAGGGCATCCCCATCGCTGTGGAAGCAGCTGCGGAACACTATCTGGACCACGAGTTGGAACAGCGGGTACTGAAGCGGGAGGCACTCACGTTCGGGGACGGTTTCCTGTTGTTCGAGCTGCCCTTCATCGGGGAGCCAGCCATGCTGCGGCATGTGGTCTTCCAGATGCAGACCCATGGTTACAAGCCCGTGCTGGCCCACCCGGAGCGCTACAACTTCTGGTACAACGACTTCACCAAATTCGAGGAATTGAAGGACCGCGGTGTGTTCTTCCAGTTGAACTTGATCGCACTATCAGGCGCCTATGGCCCGCAGGCCAAGCAGATCGCCGAGCGTATGATCGATGCGGGCTACTATGAGTTCCTGGGCAGCGACTGCCACAGTATGCACCACATACAGGCCATCCACAATACGCTCACACGCCCCTATCTGCACAAGTTGATCGGCAGTGGTAAGCTGCTGAATGCGGGGTTGTGATAAGGTCGCATAGGCATCAGCCTGATCTGGCTCCATCGAAGGGTTGTTGTGCGTTGCGCGATCATGGGTGATGACCTCAGTGGCCATCTTACCTTTGAGAAAAGGCTATGAACATGACCACCGCGTCCAAGAAGGCACTCTTGAAGAAGTTGATCGAAGCGGAGCAGGACCCATCGGTTCTCGACCTGGTCGACAACGTGCTACAGCGCCGGACAAGGGGACTTGCCTTCCAAAGTGACATGGTGCAACGGGTATTGCGATCGGAGGAACAGCTGAAGGCTGGACAGTACAAGACCATGGATGAGTTCGATCGAGAGATGGAGCAGTTCATGGACGCCCTGCCAGAGAAAGTTCCGAAGTCAACTCGGAAGCGATGAAGGTTGTCGTTCTTCCTCAGGCGGAGGAAAGTCTGAAACGTTCCCTTTACCACTTATCGGCGCACTACGACAAGGTCTATTTGAAGAACTTGGAACGCCTGGTCCGCCGTAAGGTCCGGTGGCTGGGGAGTAACCCGGGTGCTGGTCAGTTCGAACCGGAACTGGCTTGGACCGACCTGGGACACCGAAGGCTAGTGGTGCGGACTTTCAAGGTTATCTATCGCGTCCATAACGGGCTCATCGTGGTCAACGACATCTTCGATTCGCGTCGAGATCCGAATGAAATGAAGACCTGACCATCTTCGATACACGATGTGATCTATAGCTGATCGGCAATGGGAAGTTAAGGTCACACAGGCGTCCCGCCAGTGCATGTTTTGGACACAGGCAAGATGCCTGTGTGACCTTAAGCTGCCGACGTCTCCAATTCCTTGCTCACCTTCTTGAACAACCCTTGAAGCACATTCCCGGGCCCCACTTCGATCACCTTGGTGGCACCCCCGGCCAGCATGTTCTGCATGGTCTGGGTCCAGCGCACGGGAGCGGTGAGTTGTGCAATGAGGTTGGCCTTGATGCGGGCCGGTACGGTGTGCGCTCGCCCATCCACGTTCTGGTAGATGGGGCAGCGTGGGTCCACGATCGGTGTGTAGGCGATGGCGGTTTCCAGTTCCACGCGGGCGGGCTCCATCAACGGACTGTGGAAGGCACCACCGACCTGTAGGACAAGCGCACGTTTCGCTCCGGCGGCCTTCAGCGCTTCGCAGGCGGCGTTCACAGCCTCCACACTGCCACTGATCACCAACTGACCGGGACAGTTGTAGTTGGCGGGCAGCACCACGCCGGGAATGGTCTTGCAGATCGCTTCCACCTTCTCGTCCTCCAGGCCCAGGATCGCGGCCATGGTGCTGGGTTGCAGCTCACAGGCCTTCTGCATGGCGTTGGCGCGTGCTGCCACCAGCTTCAATCCATCGGCGAACTCCATGGCACCTGCGGCCACCAGCGCACTGAATTCCCCGAGCGAATGCCCGGCCACCATGTTGGGTTTGAAGGCATCGCCAAGCACCTTGGCCTTCACCACGCTATGCAGGAAGATCGCCGGCTGCGTCACGTTCGTCTGCTTCAGGTCGGCCTCGCTGCCTTTGAACATCACGTTGGTGAGGTTGAAGCCGAGGATATCGTTCGCATGTTCGAACCAGATGCGGGCATTGCTGTCAGCATCGTACAGGTCCTTGCCCATGCCGGGGAACTGGCTGCCTTGGCCGGGGAATACGTAGGCGGTCATCGGTTTTAGGAGGATCGGTGCGTTGTGTAGGATCATCATCTTGGCACCTGTAGCGTCAACCCTCCGGGTCGCCCGACCGGTGCCTGCCACTATGGAATTATCGCCGACCGCCCAGCAAACGCAGCAACATCAGAAAGAGGTTGATGAACGCCAGGTACAGACTAAGTGCGCC
>JBGTIB010000282.1:0-15031 GCA_041745875.1 Flavobacteriales bacterium
GGAGAACAGGGTATTCCTGGACCTGCGCGTGAAGGTGGATCCCGATTGGCGCGAGGATGAGAAGAAACTGAAGCGTTACGGATACTGAAATGCAAATGCAAAAGCGAATGGTCATTGGTGAATGGCGAATGGGCGAATGCCGCTCGGCGTCACTTCGCCGTGTCAGCGGCTCTGCCATTCACGTATTCCGGCCCCAGGCAGCACCCCATTCACCATTGACCATTCGCTATTCACCCTCCTTTATCCATGGGTAACATCGTCGCCATCGTGGGCCGCCCCAATGTGGGCAAGAGCACACTCTTCAACCGCTTCATCGAAAGTCGCGAGGCCATTACCGACCCCACCGCCGGCACCACCCGCGACCGACACTACGGCAAGGCCGAATGGAACGGTGTGGTCTTCAGCGTGATCGATACCGGTGGATATGTAAGTGGCAGCGACGATGTGTTCGAGGCCGAGATCCGCAAACAGGTGAAGCTGGCGATCGATGAATCGGATACGATCCTCTTCATGGTGGACGTGAAGGGTGGCATCACCAGCATGGACGAGGCTATCGCTGGCATGCTGCGCAAGGCGCGAAAGCCGGTGGTGCTCGTGGCGAACAAGGTGGACAACCCTAGTGACCAGTATGATGCATCGGATTTCTATTCCCTCGGTCTGGGAGAGGTGCATAACGTGGCAGCGGTCAGTGGTGCTGGTACTGGCGACATGTTGGACGCGCTGGTGAAGACGTTCACCAAACCGACCGAAGAGCCCGAGGCGGAGATCCCGCGCATCGCCATCGTCGGCAAACCCAATGTGGGGAAGTCCTCCCTGGTGAATGCACTGCTTGGTCGCGAGCAGAACATCGTGACGGCCGTGGCAGGCACCACACGCGACCCGATCAACACGCGTTGGAACGTGTTCGGGCATGATGTGATGCTATTGGATACCGCAGGCATCCGGCGCAAGGCCAAGGTGGACGAGGACATCGAGTTCTACAGCGTGATCCGTTCCGTGCGCGCCATCGAGGAAAGCGACGTTTGTCTGCTGATGATCGATGCGACCGACGGTATCCAGCAACAGGACCTGCACATCCTATCGATCATCCAGAAGAACGGCAAGGGCCTGGTGGTGTTGGTGAACAAGTGGGACCTGGTGGAGAAGGAGACCAACACCATGAAGAAGTTCGAGGCGGAAGTGAAGCAGCGTATGGAGCCCTTCACCGATGTGCCAGTGCTCTTCATTTCCGTACTGGAGAAGCAACGCCTGCTCAAGTCGATGGAACTCGCCATGCAGGTGAACGAGGATCGCAAACGCCGCATCCCCACACGCAAATTGAACGATGTGTTGCTGCCCCTCATCGAACGGCAACCACCACCCATGTATAAAGCCAAGCAGGTGAGTATTAAATTCATCACCCAGTTGCCCACGTACGTGCCCACATTCGTGTTCTATTGCAACCTGCCGCAATACATAAAGCCCAGCTACGAAAGGTTCCTCGAGAACCGCTTGCGCGAACACTGGCGCTTCACCGGGGTGCCCATTCGCCTGTTCTTCCGCAAGAAGTAAGGGGCGCGTTCGTCCTTACTCTCTTGTGCTTCCTGCTATCCGCAGGAACGATGGCCCAGGCGCCCCTGGCACCGACAATTGCCTATTCCTGGCCGAAAGAGGTGTACTACAACAATGCCTGGGATCAGGTCCCGCTCGACCGGACCATCGTGCTGGAGGATTCGCTGTCCATCAGGCTGCGCAACAACAAAGCCCAGTTCCTGGCGGTCTTCTTCGAGCGGCACCAGGTCATCCACTTTGCCACCGAGGAGGATATCGCAAAGCATGGGCGGATCATTTTACCGGAAAGCCTCGATCCGCTCTACGACCAGCGCATTGTGCCATGGGACCAGCGTCATCATGGTGTCCGGAGTTTGTGGTGGAACACCCGACTGGATCATTTCGGGGCAAGGGTTATCCGCGCTGACGGATCGTGGCGTGAAGTGCGTACGCTGGGCTCCCTGTTGGACAACCAGGTCAAGGCACCATTGAGCGTGGAGTCGGCGCATAGCCATCGACTCGATCTTTCCGATGTGGAACCAGGCGATGTGGTGGAGATCCGCTGGAAGTACATGTTGCCCTACGATTCCAATTGGCCTGCATCGGCAGGCTGGCGCGATCTACTTTGGATGGACAACTGGGCACGCCTTACCAGTTGGCGCGTGTTCTTCCACGGTGAATTACCTGTGCGACGACAACAAGTGGAATTGATCTATTCCCTCAAGCATGGCTTGATCGTGAGCGGCCCTGCACCATCCTCGCGTAAAGAGAAGGGGAATGAAGTCGTACTCGAATGGAGCAACCTTGATCTCCCGGGTTGCATCAACGAGGTGAACTCCCGCCCCGCCGAGGACTTGCCGCACCTCACTTTCCGTCTTGAACCTGAGGACTTGCGCTACTGGCAGCGCGACCGGCTTTCGGGCATCTTGTTCCCCAACCCCTATTGGATGAAGGTGGTGCGCGTCCGGCAATGGAATGCCTTCTGGTGGCACCGCGTGTCGCGTAAGCGGGTGCCCGACAAACAGAACCAACAGTTCAAGGATTTCGTGAGCCGCGCCACGGTGGGTGTTCCTGATAGCCTTCAGGCCAGGCATATCGCCACAGTACATGATCATATCGCACAACATTTCACGTATGAGGACGACCTGCTTTGGTACCTGGATGTGGATCATGGGAATGCCCGCATCGGCGACCAGGTGAGCGAGGGTCGCTTGCGCGACATCAGCCGTTTCGATCTGTACGCCAAGCTCATTGAATTGCAGGGTTTGCAGTATTCAACATCCTATGTGCTGGACAAACGGATCGGGCGCATGGACGATCATTACCTGACCACGCTATGGGACAACGAATTCGTTTTCGGCGTTGCGGATCGTTACGAAATGTTCTGGATGCACCCCAAGCGGGGCCGCTACGGTTGGTTGGCCAATGAGCTGCCTTTCTACTGGCAGGGCACCCAGGCAATGCATGTGGACTTCGACGTGCTCTTCGATGACCTGGAACGTCCGCCACTCTTCGTATGGCTGCCTATGGACGATCCCGCCGGCAATGTGCGCGGCATTGAGTACACCCTTGATGTGGACCTGAATGCCACCACCTCCGATGGCATGGCCAGGGTTTTTCTCAGCGGTCAGTTCAGTACGCTGGGACGAGCCACTTATCTGGGAGGAAACATGGACAGTACCGTGAACACACGTTATGGTTGGCGGCCGGACGATGCACACGGAACTACGGCCACGTCATGGCGGCAGGTCGAACTCGCCACCGATCCCCCTTTTCGCTTCCGAACTTCTTCCGGTGTGGTGGTCCGTGACCTGCTCACGCAACACGGGGACAGTCTTTGGACCCTGGATGCGGCGCCATTGATCGTCCATGCGGTCGAGGATCGTTTCCGAGCGGAAGGCCGTCACCTGCATTTCCATTGGGATTTTCCAATGCTGGACCAGTTCCGTGTAGAGTTGAATTTCGAAGCGGATGTGGAATTGGAGGAGATGCCGATGTCCCGCCAGCATTCCACAGGGTCCGCAACCTTGGAACGGAATGTCTGGCAACGTGGCCCCCGACAATTGGTTCTCGAAAGTCGATTGAGTGTGACCGGTGAACAAGAGGATCCGACGGACGTTCAAGCACTCGAAGAATTGATACGTGCTGCTGACGGGCCATGGCCCATTATTGTCAGAGTCCAGTATGAATCGCGCTGATCGCGGAATATGGTGACGCGATCATTGTTGCACCTTATGGTAATGATATGCGCCAGTGGGACAGTGAGCTCCCAGACCGTCACCGTAGTGGATCGGAACACAAGACAAGCCATGGAGGCCGTCACGATCTACCACGCACCATCGGGGGCCTCGGCCATCACCGACGCGCGTGGACGCGCGGACTTCACACCATTCATAGGTGCGGATACCATCCGGTTCCAGTTCATCGGCTACCGGAGACTTGATCTAAGCTTTTCACAGGTGCAAGCGGCGTCGTTCCGCGTGGAACTTGAACCAAAACCCTTCGCGCTCGGTGAGTTCGTGGTGAGTGCCAACCGCTGGGAACAGGATAGCAAGCGCGTGCCCGACCAGATCACTGTCATCACACCGCGCGATGTGGCCCTACAGAATCCAGGCACAGCAGCGGACCTGCTGCAGCGCTCCGGTGAAGTGTTCATGCAGAAGAGCCAGCTCGGCGGCGGCAGTCCCATGCTGCGTGGCTTCTCGGCCAATCGCCTGTTGATCGTGGTGGACGGCGTGCGCCTGAACAACGCCATATTCCGCGCCGGTAATCTTCAGAACCTGATCAGCGCCGATCCCTATTCCATCGAAAGGGCCGAAGTACTCCATGGTCCCGGCGCCATGACCTACGGCAGCGATGCCATCGGTGGAGTGATCGACTTCCATTTGTTGAGCCCACGCTTCAGTCCGGACAGCAGCCTGTTGGTGCGCGGTAGTGCCATGGCTCGCTACGCCTCGGCGGCGAACGAAATGGGCGGGCACTTCGACATCGGCCTCGGAAGCCGCAAGCTGGCATTCGCAGGTAGTGCAACCTTCACGCGCTTTGGTGATCTGCGCACTGGCACCCAAGGTCCCACAGACTACCTCAGGCCTTGGTATGCGGAAACGTTCAATGGCGTCGATTCCATGGTGATGAACACCGATCCGGAATTGCAGGTCGGTAGTGGCTACGACAACATCAACCTCTTCGGAAAACTCGCCTACAAGCCCACTGAGCAGCTGGAGATCGGCGTGAACATGTACTACAGCACCACCAGTGATGTACCGCGTTACGACCGCTTGATCGAGATAAGTCCCAGTGGCCAGCCGCGCTCGGCGGAATGGTACTACGGTCCGCAGGATTGGCTGATGGGCAGCTTACAAGTGAAACATTCGTCGCAACAGGGTCCGTGGAGCACGGCGCGACTCTCATTGGCATATCAGAAGTACACGGAAAGTCGGAACGACCGCAACTTCGGCACCACGAGCAGACGCACACAGCTTGAGCAGGTCAACGGTATCTGGGCCAACCTGGATTTGGAGAAGGACCTCAGTGCGCGCACCCAATTGCTCTATGGCGCTGAGTTCGTCACCAACGAGGTCGCTTCCACCGGCGTGCGTATGGATCAGACCACCGGAGCGGAGACGATCATCAATTCACGCTACCCGGACGGATCCAAGTGGACCACGGGTTCCGCTTACATGGGCACCATGCACGATGCAACCGAACGACTGACCTTGTCGGCCGGGGCGCGCTTCAGCTGGTCCGCGCTGGAATGCGCGTTCGACACGGCGCTGTTCCCGTATCCAACTTCAAGCACGAGCCTGAGCAACAGTGCGCTCACCGGCAACATGGGCCTGACCTACCGTCCAGGAGAGAATTGGAAACTCTCGCTCGATCTGAGCACCGGTTTCCGCGCGCCCAACATCGACGATATCGGCAAGGTGTTCGACAGCGAGCCGGGGGCGCTGATCGTGCCCAACCCGGATCTGTTGCCGGAATACGCGTACTCCGCCGAGGTGGGTGTGCAACGCACGATCAACGACCGGGTGCGCATCCGGACCAATGCCTACTACGTGCTGCTCGACAAAGCCATGGTGCGACGGCCATTCACCTTGAACGGTCAGGACTCCATCGATTATGCCGGTGAACCGAGCCGTGTGGATGCCATTCAGAACGCAGCACATGCCAGGGTGCTTGGTTTCCTGGTGGCCGTGGATGCGAACATCTGGCAGGGGTTGGGTGTGACGGCGCGATACAATTGGCAGCGGGGCGTGGAACAGGACGACGCGAACACGACGGATGTCCCCCTGCGACATGCCCCACCACCGTTCGGGCAGGTCGGTATCTCATGGAACAAGGCGCGACTGCGGGTGGACCTTCTCGCACAGTTCAGCGCTGGTTTCACCTTCGATCAACTGGCCCCCAGTGAGCAGTTCAAGTTGCCGATCTATGCCAGGGATACGAACGGTGATCCTCATGCGCCAAGGTGGTATACACTGAACCTGAACGGTAGTTTCAGGATAAGCAAAGCCTTGCTGATCAGCGGCGGCGTGGAGAACATCACCGACCAACGTTACCGTCCGTATTCATCGGGGATCTCGGCACCGGGACGCAATTTCATGCTGGCCTTGCGGGCGAGCTTTTAGTGTCGGGTCGTGGATCCCCAGCGCTTCTTCAGCGATCGGGTCCGTGCCTTCATCAGGTCTATTCAATGAGGTGAACGTCCAAGCCTTTGAATTGCTTGAAAGCTTGGTCCAAGGTGACCACTTGGGCACCTGTTTCTTTGGCGATCGCGGCCAGGTAGGCATCCATCCAAAGCTTTGGGGAGGCACTACGTATCACCCCATACTTCTTCCAAGTGTCCAGCAGTTCCGATGGTTCATCGATCCAATGAGTCCGATCATCCTTGTACCAGTTCTCCCAGAGACGCCAGGCTTCGGAATTGGTCAACGGAGCGCTGGCGTAGATGCGCATTACCGCTGCGGTTGTAAGCAGGCGCAAGTAGCCTTGTTGCGTAGCCCTTGTGAACGCAATGGTCTTCGGCGCGTCGATAGATGAGAGCCACGCATGTGCTGCCTCGTGATGCATGTGTTCGGATCGGCTCAGTGCGAACCACACGTTCACGTCTGGGAGAAAGAAGGTCCTCATTGTCCCGACCCCCAAAGGACCTCAGCCACGCGCTCCGGTGTCAGCTCCTTGCCCGGCGCCGCTTTCTTGCCACCTTTCAGGACAGGCATCTGATCATACCTCAACCGCTTTGGCTTGGCCCGTTTGCGCGAGGAGGACAAGGCTGCACTGAGCAGGTCGGTCAGAAGTTCTTTCAAGCTAACACCCTCTTCCGCAGCGCGAACCTTGATGGCGCGCATCAAGTCATCGGGAAGTTCGACCGTGGTCTTCATGTCTACAAAATTAACTCATTCCCGTAAATATGGGAATATGGGAGATTGTCACATCAGATCCAGCGCCTGCTCCAGATCATCGACCAACTCATCCGCATCCTCCAGTCCCACATAGAGTCGGATCATCGTGAAGGGCAGGTCGGTGTAGTAGCCACTGGGACCTTGCAAGGCGCAAACAGGCCACTGCAGACTTTCGTACCCGCCCCAACTCACGGCGATCAGGAAGGTCTTCAGGTTATCGCAGAAACGTTCCACGGCTGCAACGTCGGGTGCATCCAGTTCAATGCTCATCAAACCTGCCACACGCTTCATCTGCTTCTTCGCCAAGGCATGCTGCGGATGGCTTTCAAGGCCCGGCCAATGCACGATCTTCACCTTGGGGTGCGCCTCCAGGAAAAGCGCCACCTTCTCCGCATTGTCCGCACTGCGCTCCATGCGCAGTGGCAGGGTACGGAGGCCGCGCATCAGCAACCATGCATCGTGCGGTGACGGTGCCGCACCGAGCGTCATGAACTCCTTGCTCATCACCTGGCGTATGTGGGTATGACTTCCGGCCAGGACACCGGCCACCACATCGCTGTGGCCGTTGAGGTACTTGGTGGCACTGTGCGCGACCATGTCGATGCCCAGGTCGATCGGGTTCTGGTACAGTGGACTGTTGAAGCTGTTGTCGCAGAGCGTGATGATCCCGTGCTCCTTCGCAATGGCCGCCACCGCCGCGATGTCCTGCAGCTCGAAGGTGAGCGAGTTGGGACTTTCGAGTATGAAGAAGGTGGTGTTGGGTTTGATCGCGCGGCGATAGTTCTCCGCGTCTGTGCCATCCACAAAAGTGTGTTCCACGCCGAAACGAACGAGGAGTTCCGCAAGCAGTTTCTTGGTCCAGCTATAGGGCTTGTGAACGCACACTATATGATCGCCCGCCTTGGTGAAGCTCATCACCGCCGATGCGATCGCAGCACTTCCACTGCTGAAGACCAGTGCATCCTCGGCATGTTCCAGTGCGGCGATCTTCTTCCGCAAGATGGCCACGGTAGGGTTATAACCCCGTGTGTACAGCGGTCTGTCGAATTCTTGCTGCACCACGGCACGCATGGCCGCCACAGTAGGATAGGTGAAGTTGCCGCTTTGTACGATCGGCGGTACCACGGCATCGTAACCGCGTTCGCGGTCCTCTCCGAGGTGGGTGAGTATGTTGGAGAGGTCGTCGGTCACTTGCTTGAAAGAAATTCCTCCGGGTCCACGTCAGCCTGTTTCAGGATCGATCTAAACGTTCCCTCGGGCATGTCCCCAGCGTGATTCGGTATTGTCGTGAACTTGTTGGTTGTCGGGTTGTGCCAGATCTCATGACTTCCAGCGGCCTGCCGATGGAATTCGAACCCGAAACGCTTCAGGCGTCGAATGATGTCCCGATAACGAAAACCACCAAGCCTTCCCATTCAGAAACCAACAACAAGCGGATAGTCGAACGAGTCATCGAACCCTTGAAGGTGAGGCTGCGATCCGGGCTCCTGTGCTTCCAATAGTTTCTTGGCCACATCGCGTGCGATCTCAAGAGTTTCAGCAATGGTGCGGCCTTGTACGACCAGGCCTTGGATGCTATCCGAAGTTGCCAGATAGAAGCCTTCTGGCAACTTTTCAATGTGAAGGACGATCTTACGTTCCATGCTACCAAGTTACGGTGTTAACTCCCGCTTGAAGAACACAAAGCCGTTCTTCCGGTACAGTTCCTCCAAGGTGCTGATGCTGGACACTTCCTCAACAGCAGTGATCTTGCACACAACATACACCGGCCTGTCGATGTCGCCGTGGAGCAGCCATTCCTCGTCGTGGCTGCGTGGGTCGGTCACCGGTGGCTTCGCGGTGTAGAACAAGTGCGCGTAGCTTTTGTAGTTCCTGGTGATCACGTAGCACGTTTCACCTTGCCTTTTCTTGAAGAAGTCGATCGCAGCACGTTGTGAATAACCCTCGATGCGGTTGGTAAAGAAGAAGAGGGTGAAGGTGACGAATAGCGCACTGCCACCGAAGACCGCAACGATACCTATCCGATAGCGGCCGTTCTCATGCAACCAATGACCGGTGAGCAATGCCGTGAGAAGCAAGACACCGGCCAGTGCTTCAAATCCGGTCCACTTCACATCGGCATCCAGGTTCGCCTGCGCAAATGGGTCCTGCGCGAAAAGAGGCTTCAGTTGTTCGATGTTCAGGCCGAGGAAGGGCACCACGATGAAGGCCACGGCGATCAGTGAGCCCAATGCACCCAGCAGGAAGCGCGACCAACCGAATGCCTCACGTTTCTTCCAGATGCGTTCCAATTGCAACGCGGCCAGGTAGGTGAGCGGGAAATAGGCCATGCTGCTGTAGTGGACGATCTTGGTCTTCACGATGCTGAAAAGGATCAGCACCACCCAGAAGAGGATGATCATCCAACGGCGGTGGTCGTTCTGGTCAGCTTTTGCAGTGCGCGTTGGGTTGAAGAACTCCTGCAATGCGAAGACCGAAGCCGGGAAGCAACCCAGCAGCAGCACCACGAAGTGGTAGCCGAAGAAGCCACCGTGCCCCGCATCCTCGGTGGTGAGCATGGCCACCTGACGCCAGAAGAAGGCCACCATGAATTCCGGCCCGTTGCGCAGCAGATCGACCACCGCCCAGGTACCGATGGTGAGCATTGTGGCCAATGCGATGATGCCCAATCGACGCCAACGCAGGTAAGGTTTGAAGCGGCCCCACATCCAATACACGCCCATGGTCAAGCCGGGAATGAGTACGCCAACGGGACCTTTCGTCAGCACGGCCAAGCCCAGGAAGATCCCGGCCAGCCATGCATGCTTTTCGTTGCGTGCGTTCAATGCGCCGGTCTGCCTGCCCGGATCACATTGCACCAGGGTGATGATGGCGTGCAACCCGAGGAAGATGAACAGGTTGAACCACGGATCGATGATGCCACTGCGGAAGTAGAGGTGTGGCAGGATGGAACCGACATATGCCAGGGCCCAGAGCATGCCGAAGACCTTGCCACGCAACTGGTCGCCGATGCGGTACAGCACCAGGAGGGTGAGCATGCCGCACACCGCATTCGGAAAGCGCGCACCGAACTCGCCCACGCCGAAGAGCTTCATGCTCAAGGCTTGCATCCAGATGAACAGCGGCGGCTTTTCGTGGAAGGGCAGGTAGTCGATCTGCGGCTGTGCCCAGTTGCCGGTCACGATCATCTCCCGCGCGATCTCCGCGAAGTTGATCTCGTCCCAGTCGAAGAGGTGGACGGCCCCGAGGCCGGGGAAGAACAGCAGCGCAGAAGAAACAACAATGAGCAGCTGGATGCGGCCGCGCGAAAGCATGGGGCCGAAGGTAACCGGCCCAGGTCAGCGCTTACCTAGCAGGGGCCAGGCCAGCAGTCCGGTGCGCGCCAGGAAGTAGCGGAAGCTCACGCCAAGCACGCCGAAACCGTAGGTCATGCTCCGGCTGAAGTTGATGCTGCTGGCCTCGTCGAAGTACTTGGTGGGGCAGGTGATCTCGGCCACTTCGTGGCCTTTCCAGAAGATCTGCGCCACGATCTGGTTGTCGAACACGAAATCGTCCGAGAGGCGCTCGTAGTCCACGCTGCGTAGCACTTCGCCACTGTAAGCGCGGTAGCCGGTGTGGTACTCGCTCAGCTTCTGGCCCATCAAGATGTTCTGGGTGAGCGTGAGCAAACGATTGGCGACGTACTTGTACATCGGCATGCCACCCTTCAGCGCTCCCTTGCCCAGAATGCGTGAGCCGAACACTACAGGGTAGACCCCATTGCCGATCATAGCCACCATGCTCACAAGCAGCTTGGGTGTGTACTGGTAGTCGGGGTGCAACATCACCACGATGTCGCCGCCCAACTCCAGGGCCTTGTCGTAACAGCTCTTCTGGTTGCCCCCGTAGCCGCGGTTCACCTGGTGTTCCACAATGTGCTTGATGCCCAGCTGGCGCGCCACTTCGACCGTATTGTCCGGGCTGCGATCATCCACCAGGACGACCTCATCCACAAGGTCGAAGGGTATCTCTCCATAGGTCTGTTCCAGAGTAAGCGCCGCCCGATAGGCCGGCAGCACCACGATCACCTTGAGACCTTTGTACATAGCGTCATATCCGACGATCGCGTCGGGGGAACGCAAAGATGGGATTCCCGCTTCATCCGCGTCGCTCAGCAGCACTCACCAGGTAGACCCCGGCGAGCACCACACCGATCATTGCACCTTGGATAAGGGTCACGTGCTCCCCATCCAAAGCCCCCCAACCGAAGGCGACCACCGGGATCAGATAGGTGACGGATGATGCCCATACGGCCGTGGTGTATTTGAGCAGGATGTTCCAAAGCACCAGTGCCAGTGCTGATGCCAGCACTGCGAGGAGTACCACGTGCCCGAAGGCATACCAGCCGTGGGGGTGCTCCACCACCGTTCCTGGCAATCCGCTGTGCAGTGCAAGTCCAATGCACAATGGCCCCACGAAGGTGAGCGCCAAGGCGGAAATGGCCGCCGGAGGCAGACCGTACAGGTAGTGCTTCACGATATTCCCACTGAGCCCGTAACATACCGACCCGATGATGGGCAACAAGGCGTACAGTGACCACGAAGGCAACCCATCATCCTCCTTCAGAAGAATAAGGCCTGCGGCACCGAACAGACCGAGCAGGATGCCGATAAGATGGATCCCGCGTACCCTGATCCCAAAGAACAGCACACCGGCGACCAAGGTCATAAGCGGTGTGAGCCCGTTCAGCATGCCGCTCAGGGAGCTGTCGATCCGGGTTTGGGCGGTGGCGAACAGGATCGCCGGGAAGCCGTTCCCGAACAATGCGGAGCCTAGGAGGGGTTTCCAATGGGGCCGCAACAGGTGCAAGTGCCGGACCATCAACGGTGATAGGGCCAACCAGGCAATGGCGAGCCGGGCAGTTGCCAACTGGTAGGGGTCCAACACCGGCTGGCCTTCGTGAAAAAGGCCCCGCTTCATCAAAATGAAGGAACTACCCCAGATCAGGGCCAGCACCACCAATAACAACCATACCATTGCGGTGGGGCGGGCGTTGTTCATATCCGTACCGGTGGCGCGAATGTATCGCTACCGATCCGTGCATTAGTTTTGTAACCGTTCGGGGTGGTTGTGCGTCCCACCATCGACGAACACCCAGATTGCCATGAATACCATGCGAGCACTACCCTTGTTAACCTTCGCTCTTACGATGCTCTCCTGTGGGGGTGGTACGAAGTCCGGGGTGGATGGGGACACGGGTGCATCCGGTTCGGTGCAGCGTATCGTGAAAGAGGTTTCGATCACGGCCGGCACACCGGTCACCATCGCCGACCTCAGCATCGAAGGAATGAGCTGTGCCATGATGTGCGGCGGTTCGATCAAAAAGGCGCTTGCAGGATTGCCAGGTGTGAACACCACGGAGATCGTGTTCAACGAGGAGGAGGTGCGCGATCATGCCATCGTCACGTATGATGATGCTTTGATCTCGGATCAACAAATGATCGACGCCGTCCACAAACTCCACAATGGTCAGTACAAGGTCATGGCCATAACCATCACCAAGGAGGTCAAGTCCAATGGGGCCTCCATGGACAACGCCCCTCCGGGTAAGGAGCAGGCTGGAGTGAGCGTTTACTCCCCGGGTGCGGTGGTCCTGCCCAGTGTGCTCGCACTGCTGTCCATCATCCTGCGCAACTGACCTGACGCGCCTCCAGGATAACAAGACAGGTGGCGCGTAAGTGCTCTGTCATTTTCTCCACGTGCCTATGAACGCGCGGACAGCCGGTACTTTTGTCCCTCATGGAACATGTAGCGAGGCGTTCGTTGCAACCCGTGATCATCTGGCTGATGACGGGTTGTATTCTGATCGCCTGCATGGTCGTCATCGGTGGCATCACCCGGCTCACGGGCAGCGGTCTCAGCATCACGGAATGGAAGCCCATCATGGGAGCGCTACCGCCCATGGATGATGTGGAGTGGATCGTGGCCTTCAAGAAATACCAGGCCATTCCGGAATACACGCTGAAGAACCAGCATATGGATATGGCTGGTTTCAAGCGCATCTTCTTTTGGGAGTATCTGCACAGGAATTGGGGCCGGCTCATGGGGCTGGTCTTCATTGTCCCCTTCGCGCTCTTCTGGCGAAATGGACTGCTCACCGGATGGCTGCGTGCGCGTGCCTGGACGATCCTCATCGGGGGTGGCCTGGTGGGTGCCCTGGGTTGGTTCATGGTGGTCAGTGGGCTACAGGACAGACCCGATGTGAGCCAGTATCGCCTTGCCATCCATTTGTGCGCGGCCTTCGCCGTGTTCTCACTGGTGCTTTGGACGGTCTTCGACATCCGGCTTGACCGCCGGTCGGTGGTCTCCAATGGCACTTCCGCCGGCAAATGGGCACGTGTGCTACTCGTACTATTGGCCATCCAGATCGTGTGGGGGGCATTCACAGCAGGCCTCGATGCGGGACATATCTACAACTCCTGGCCCCTGATGAACGGAGCATTGATGCCGGAGAACGTGGTCGCCTTCGAAAGCGCCTGGACCAATTTCACAGACCACCGCGATGGTGTGCAATTCATCCACCGCTACCTGGCCTGGCTCGTGGCTGCGGCTTTCGTGGGGTTCGCAATACACTTTCGACGCGAGGCGGCATTGCATGGGGTCTGGGTATGGTTGCTGGCATTGGTACTGCTGCAATTCCTGCTGGGTGTGCTCACCCTGATCACCCATGTGAACATCGTGCTGGGAGTGCTACACCAACTGGGTGCACTACTGCTGCTGGCTGCGTTGTTGGCAGCGCTGCACCGTACGGGGCGGCCCGTCGGGATCCCCTGAGGACCAGGAGGGCATGTTCCGGCGCAGCTTGGCGCCTATTCGGACCACTGCAGCGTGTTGGCCATATGCCGCATATCCTTGCGTATGCGATCGGTCACAGGAGCCAGCGAATCAGCATTGGGACGCCGGTCGAAGTAGAGGGCCCCGTACAGGAAATTGTCCGTGCTGTCGGTGAGGTAGAACACCAGTGGGCTGGCCACGTCACCGTCCACGTCGAACAGGGTGCCGTAAACCCGGGCACTGTCGCGGAGGACACGTTCCCTGCCGATCCTCACGGCCATGACCTCATGTTTTCCTTTGAAGGCATGCGCGTCCTCGATCAGATCGTTGAGCCTTCCATTCACCTGGGACCAGGTGAGATGGACCGTGGCCCGCTGTGCCGGGAAACGCAGGTCGTACCACCGCGCAGCGTCATCGGTCTTGCGCTCCACAACTTGGGCGTAGGTGGGTAGTTCCGCTGAGAAGGTGGTGGGATCCACCCACTCCGCATAGGCAGATGCTGGAAGGTCGATCCGGAAGTAACCATGGGGCTTGGGAATGGGGTCATCCGTGCAGCCAATGATCAGGAAGCACAGGGCCAGGAGGAGATGATGGGACCTAGACTTCATCATGAATGATCACCTTCACCCGTCTGATCCTTTTATTGTCCGAGGACTCCACCACGAAAGTGTAGTTGTGCAGGTCCACACGTTCACCCTTCTTCGGGATCCTGCCGGTCAGTTCCAGGATGAACCCGCCCAGGGTACCACTGTCGCCCTTGTGCTCCTCGAACAGGGTGCCATCCACATCCAAAATGCGATACAGGTCGTTCAGTGGCGCTTTCCCTTCGAAGATCCAGGTCCGCTCGTCGATCTTGCTGTAGATCAACTCATCGTCATCATATTCATCGCTGATGTCGCCTACGATCTCTTCAATGATATCCTCCAGGGTGATAATGCCACTGGTGCCTCCATATTCGTCCACTACCACGGCCAGATGGACCTTTTGCGATTGGAAGTCCTTCAATAGGTCGTCCAACTTTCTGCTCTCCGCCACGAAATAAGGCTCACGGATCAACGGCAGCCAGTCGTGATCCTCCTCGTCGATGTGCGGCAGTACGTCCTTGATGTACAGGATACCCAGGACCCGGTCCAAGGTGTCCTCATATACGGGCACCCGGGAGAATCCTGAATCGACGATCGCAGCAAGCAGCTGCTTGAACGTCAGGTCCTTTTCGAAGCCGACCACCTCCATGCGGGGGCGCATCACCTGCTTCACCTCCATATTGCCGAATTTCACGATGCCAC
>JBGTIB010000283.1:0-25915 GCA_041745875.1 Flavobacteriales bacterium
TGGGCGGAAAGATCTTCTATGGGATCAAGACCGGCTTGAACGAAGCCTTCGTGATCGATGCTGCCACACGCGAGCGGCTCATTGCCGAGGATCCGCGCAGCGAGGAGGTGATCAAGCCCTTCCTTGCTGGCAAGGACATCAAGCGATACGAGCGGCCGGTGAGCAACAAGTATTTGATCCTGTTCCCCAAGGGAAGCACAGTGGAACGAGTGGGCAGTCAGGTAACCGAGGATCGCGCTTGGTCTGCGATACAGAAAACATATCCCGCGATCTGCAAGCATCTGGAGCCATTTGCTGAACGGGCTCGTAAGCGCACCGATCAAGGGGACTATTGGTGGGAACTCCGGGCCTGCGACTACTATGAGTCTTTCGAGGAACCGAAGATCATTTGGGCAGAAATTTCTGAGCAGAGTTGCTTCACCACGGATGCTGCTGGCATGTATTCTGATACCACTTCATTCATTACGCCGGTTAATGATTTGTGGTTCTTGGCATACCTGAACTCTTCTCTCTTCACTTGGCAATTCAGTGTGATCAGTTCGTCGATCAGAGGCGGTTACTTCCGTTGGAAGAGAATCTATGTTGAGCAACTGCCCGTGCTCGTGCCTAGTTCTGATCTAAAGGAGGCGATTGAAGAGTTGGTTCACCAAGTGATGGACGGTCACCACGAGAAGTCCCAAGAGATTGACGCGCTCATCTATCGCCTCTACGAGCTTACCGAGGAGGAGATCGCCATGGTGGAGGCTGCGGTGGGTAGGGCATAATACGTGTCGCTGATCGACCTTCAGAGAAGAGGGTGTTGCGTTTAACACAGGGGTGTGTTCAAATCTCGAAGATCCGTCGTGTCGGATCCAGTCCGCTCGGATCGCTCCTTTGTAATTCCTACTGGTGAATACACGGAACATGCACCCCCTGTTGCGCAACATGCTGACAAAGGCGGCCGACCTGGGCGCCATGTTCGGCGTGGTGCGGCGCATGACAGGCAACAAGCGCTTGATGTTCCGCAGCATGCAGCCCATGTCGGGCAGCATGAACCCTATGTCGGGCGACATGGCCGAGATGTCGGACAACAAAGGCTTGTTGTCGTGTGACATAAGCGCTAAGTCGTGCGACACGATCGCTATGCCTTACGACATCGAAGCAATGGCGGACAACTATGCCGAGATGTCGCGGGTATCGCTGCTCAAGTCCTTGAACCCACTGACTTTGTTGCTCAGCTGGGCCGCGTTGCTGCGGTACGAGATCAGCGAGTGGTACTACCGGAAGATGGGGCTTTCCGACCCGGTGCTACGCAAGTTCTACCGGGAAGCAGAGTGGGACGATCTGTTCGTCGTGGTATCGATTGAGTCCCATGTTCGATCGCATCCTCGGTTCCACAGGAGGTGGGAACCCATGCCACCCGTTGTACACGAACTGCTATACTTTCTAATTGTTGACAAGCCAGTGCGGCGCGATCCGAAAAAGCTGCTCGCCGTCCTGTTGGCGTTTGCCCGAATTGTACTGGGGCTCACCGAACACAAGGAGGGTTGGACGCTACCGAGCCAACTTGCCCTACAAAGCGGCAGTGGCAGCGGTCCACTTAGCCCGCGCCCACCGCCCTTCGCAGTCTGCTAACGGCATCCGCCTGGATCGTTGCACGTTGTGCCCACGATCCAGTTCCTCCCTGCACTGGACTGATCGACCACAGTGCAATGCGATGCCGTACGCGCAAGGTCCATTTCAGGACTTGCCATAGTGTGCCCACAGGGTAACACTGGCCGATCATCCCTTCTTTTAATAACCGGTGTACTTCTGCATGGCAGAGCGCACCAAATTTCTCAAGGTCATGACACGACTCGTAAAGGCCATTGCTCGCCTGAACGCGGTGCAACTGGTCGCCCGTTCACTCTTCATTGAAGAACGTCTTCAGGACAATCCTGACTTCCCCACCCTTTCACCGAGCCTCGCGGAGATCGCAACAAAGCGTGAAGCGTTGCAGCAAGCGATCACCGATGCGGCCGATGGTGGACGCACGGTGACCGCGCGGCGCGAGCAGCGCAGGCGCGAACTGAAGCTGGCGCTCGATGCGCTGGCCGGTGACGTCATCAGCCAGGCCGGCGACGACGCGGAGAAGATCCTCGGTGGAGGTTTCTTCGTGCGCAGCAACAGCCGTTCACAGGAAGGGCCTCCGATGCCCTTGAAGCTGCGTGCCCGGATCAGCGACCACGCTGGTGAGGCCCGCCTGGATTGGGCCACCACCAAGGGCGCTGCGCTCTATGTGGTGGAGCACAATGCCGTTTCGCCGGACGATGCAGCAGCATGGGCGCAGGTGGCCGAGACCACGCGCATCAAGCAAGTGGTGACCGGGCTGACGAGCGCCAAGGAACACTGGTTCCGGGTACGTGCCATCGGCACCACGGGCAGGAGCCCATGGAGCGATGTGGCGCGTACGCTGGTGCGTTGAGCATTGGGTAGCAGGCGATCCTGCCCCTGTGGCAGAAGTACGGTGATAAGTGCGGCCCCGCTTCGGCGGGGCTGCACTATTTGGCCCCGGTAGTTCCGGGTGTTGTCGGCCCGCGTGGGCGTTGCACCCGGCATACGATCCTGTGGGTTTGGCCAACTCGGCAGTGGGCGTACGCCGCTCGAGCTCGTGGGGCTGATCTACCTACCCCACACCCTGTTGTTGGGCACGTTAGTACCCGATCATGAGCATGGCTGAACGGACATTATCCCGTCCGCCCAACGGGTTTGCGAAAAGTGAACAAGGCAGCGAGGTTCTTGCTGCATCTGGTCGAACTAACAACTTCAACATCATGCATCACGAACACAAAGACTGCATCCAGGCCTGCCAGACCTGCGCCAATGAATGCGAGCATTGCGCCACCGCCTGTTTGGGCGAGTCCGATCCGAAAGCGATGGCCGATTGCATACAACTGGACCGATACTGCGCTGACCTCTGCCGGATGGCCGCCGCCTTCATGGCGCGCGCCGATGGCAAGATCGGCGATAGCATCGCCCACCGCCTATGCGCCCTCTGCGCAGAGGTCTGCGATGAATGCGCCAAGGAGTGCCGCAAGCACGACAACGAACATTGCAAGCGTTGCGCTGAAGCGTGCGAGGCCTGCGCGAAAGCCTGCCGCGAGATGGGTGTCGCTGAAGTTGCTCAGAACTGATCCAAACCGCCAACGCGCTCCTGCCCATGGTAGGCAGGAGCGATCAGGCACAACAACCCAACGACCATGAAGCCCTCCATCTCGTTCCTCGGTGCCGCGCTCGCCTTCGCGCTGCTCACTATGAACCCGTGGTCCCCGCGCGCCTTAGCGCAGCATGATCATCCTCACACTACTTCGACCGCAACGGCCGCCGATTCCGTGTACAGTTGACCCATGCACCCGGAAGTAACGGGCGAGAAGGGTAACGTGTGCAGCAAATGCAAGATGGCCCTCGCCCCATCGAAGGGGGCCGGTGCAATGGCCACTGCCATGTACGGCTGTTCCATGCACCCCGACGCCATGGGCGCCAAGGATGCCAAGTGTCCGAAATGCGGCATGGCGATGACCACGGCCATGTACGCTTGTCCCATGCACCCCGAAGCAGTGGGCGCAAAGGATGGCAAATGCCCAGAATGTGGAATGGCGATGACCCAAGCCGTAGCGCTTCATGCCTGCCCAATGCATCCGGCCATGACCGGTGTCAAAGGCGCCAAATGCAATAAATGCGGCATGGCGATGACCGAAGTAAAGGAGACGACAACCGCCACGCACGCTTGCCCGATGCATCCGGAAATAACCGGAAAGGCAGGTGACAAGTGCTCCAAGTGCGGCATGGCGCTGACGCCAGTGAAAGCTAAATAGCCCACGCATACAACGGCCCAAACGCATATACCAGCACCACGTCGCCGCCGAATTGTCCTCTACGGTGAAGGCTGTGCCGATGGATGGCATGGACGCGGACGTTCATACGATCAGGAGTCTCGTAAAGGATCATCATGAACACGTACATTGGTCACATGGAACTCAATTCCGATCACGCGCCGACCCTCGCCATATTGTGTATCGCGACCCTTTTGGGGCTGGGCGCCCAAGCACAGGTCGTAAGTGGCAGCATCCTGGATCCCGGTAGCGTATCACTGGAGAACGTCCGGGTAACGCTCTACAACAGTGACACGTCATACTTCGCCGAAGAGCGCACCGGTGCATCAGGCGATTTCCTGTTCAATGCTGTGCCTGCAGGCGATTACACCCTCAACGCAAGTCGGTCCGACCTGGCCTACGCGCGCGCTCCGATCGTCACCAACGGTGTGGATCCCTTAACTCAAGACCTCATCGTCTCAACGGACACCGTCATGGGCCAATGGAACGTGCTGGTGAATTCGCCCGAGCCCTTGGGCGGCACTAACCTATGCGCCTTGCTGCCCGATGGCCGCTTGTTCTATTGCCACAACACCACGGATCCCTTTGTCTTCAACCCCACCACCAATACCACCACCTTGATCCCCGGCGCCGGTGCCGTACAAGGGTGTGTCGGCTTGGCCACGCGCACGGACAGCGTGATCGTGTTCATCGGCGGTGCGGCGACCGAAGTCTACGGCCCTGGGACCAAATTCGTGAAGACCTGGAATTCGCGGACAGGATCGTGGTCCGCCATGGTGCCGGTGCTCGATGACTTCCGTTGGTACCCGAGTACGACCACCCTGCCGGATGGTCGCGTACTTACTGTTGGCGGCGGGAACGAGAACAATCCGCAGCGAACTAACACCAGCGAATTGCTCGATCCGTATACATTGACGACCACCGTAACGGGCACGATCGAGATCGGCAACGAGCTATCGCCCATCGTTCTGCTGTACGATGGCACCGTGCTGATGACGCATCGGCCCCCGCAGTTGTTCGACCCCACGGACAACCAGTGGGAGCTGACCACTGACTTTGTGCAAGGCAACCGCATGCCCAATGGCGACCATGCCGATCACGAATTGGTGGTGCTGCCCGAAGGCAACGTGGTGGCCATCGGCTACAAGAGTTTCACGCCCGGCGTGTACGGTAACATGGTGGAAGTGTACGATCCCACCACCGGTAGCTGGTCGCTGGGTACGAACGCCAGCACCGTTCGCATCCGCCCGGAAACCGTGCTACTGCCCAACAAACAGATCCTTGTGCTGGCCGGGGAAAAGGCGAACCCTGCCGACCCTACTCCGGTGAATTCTTGGGGCATGACCAAACTGGCGCACTACTACGACCCCTATACTGCCACATGGCGCCAACTGCAGAACATGAACTGGTTCCGCGAGTACCACGCCACGGCAGTGCAAGTGCCCGATGGCCGGATCATCGTGGCCGGTGGGGAAGGATCACCGGGTAACGAACCGGCCGTTAGCGTGATCGAAGCCTTCACTCCGCCATACTTGTTCAAGGGGATCCGCCCGACGATCGCGCCGCTCGCCGATCGTGATCTGGTGCGCGGCCAATCCATCACTCTCGACTTCGCACGCACCAACGCGCTCACCAGCATCGTACTGCAAGCGCAGCCCCTGGTAACGCATATGATGAACTGTGGCAACAACCGCTTCGTGGAACTGCCCTTCACGTTGAACGGCGCTCAGGCCTTGGCCACCTTACCGACGGATGCGCTGGTCCTGCCTGATGGCTTCTACCTCCTCACCGGCATGGTGGACGATATCCCAGCTGTTTCGCAGATCGTGCGCGTCACCGGTGACTTTACGACAGAGATCGAAGAGGTCAGAGGCGCATCATATGCGCTTACCGTATTCCCGAATCCGTCCCAAGAACAAGTGATGCTCGTCTTCATCGCTGATGAGGCCGGGTCTGCTGAGATGCTCTGCACCGACGCGTTAGGAAAGATGGTGATGCTTCGTAGAGTGCGCCTTGCCGCGGGGAGGAACGAGATGCGCATAGCCTTTGACGAACTGGCTCCAGGACTTTACACGTTGCAACTCGTTACGCCTTCCGGTCAGGTTGGGAAGGCAAGGTTGATCCTATCCGGGCGATAGTCCATCCAACTGTGGCCGCCTACCTTGTGACACGTTGAACGCAGACACCATGAAGACACTATCCTTTCTCAGCATACCCGCCGTCGCGATCAGCCTTGCACTGCTCGTAGCCGGTACCAGCAATGCCCAAACGGGCTGTCATGCGGTGTTCGGCTTCGCCGCTTCAGCGGACAGCCTGACCATCGCCTTCACGGACGCATCCACCAGCTCCAATACGATCACGAGTTGGTCATGGGACTTCGGCGATGGCCATACTTCCACGGAGCAGAACCCATCGCACACGTATGCCCACAATGGGACCTATGCTATCTGCCTGACCATCCACGATGATCATGGGTGCAGTGCCACGGCTTGCCATCAGGTGAGCGTGCATGGGATCACGACCGCGACCTGCGAGGCTTCCTTCCATATCGCTGTGGACGGCCTCTTGATCCACTTCACGGACGCATCCATCGGTTCCAATACGATCACGAGTTGGTCATGGGACTTCGGCGATGGCCATACCTCCACTGAGCAGAACCCATCGCACACGTATGCCCACAATGGGTCCTATGCTATCTGCCTGACCATCCACGATGATCATGGGTGCAGTGCCACGGCATGCCATCAGGTGAGCGTGCATCATGGGCATCCTGTTGATCATCCGGTGTCGGTCATACCAGAACTCTTCATCCATCCCAATCCGTTCTCGGTCGCGACCACATTGGAATACACGCTTTCAAGTGACGGCCATGTGCTGATCGAGATCCATGATCCGACCGGGCAACGCCTGGTGCAGCTAGTGGATGCAGAACGATCCGCAGGCCCGCAAGTGGAGTGGTTGGCCGCCGGAAAGCTGAAGCCCGGCGTGTATGTGATCACCCTCACCACGGGGGGCGATACGGCAGTATCCCGGATCGTTGTGAGCGCGCACTAGATCAACGAGGATCCGACGATCGAGAATTACATTCCTCAACACCAAACGCATGACCCTATCAGCTCGTTGGACCGTGATCGCATCTTGCGCTGGAATATTCGCCCTGCTTTCCGCCTTCGCTCCTCCCGGCGTGGAAGGCCTGTGCGATTCACCCGTGGTGGGTGGCCACACCGGTGCACCTGGCGAGACGAGTTGCGCGGGTTGCCATGCGGGAACGCTCAACAGTGGGTCGGCGGTGATCGAATGGAACGTGGGCGACGCGGGGACCTATGTGCCGGGCACACAGTACACGGGCACCGTTTCGATCAAGCGACCCGGACGTGAAAAGTTCGGATTCTCCTGCTTGGCGTTACAGAATTCCGGGAACGTGAACCTTGGCGGATTCGGTCTGGTGGAGACGGTCCGTACGCGCACGTACGTTGACGGTTCGCGCAACTATGTGAGCCACACCCCTTGTGGTGCCGATGCGCAGGATTCCACCGGATGGACCTTCACCTGGCAGGCACCCGCCACGGACGTAGGTCCCATCACCATTTACATGGGAAGCTTGGTGGCCAACCATAACCATAACACCAGCGGCGATGAGAGCTATACGCGATCGATCACGCTCGTGGCAGCCGGTGTCGGGATCAACGAGAACGGTGATGGTGGAATTGGCCTGCGGGCCTTCCCCAATCCGACTACCGGGATCTTTCGCTTGCGAGACGATGCGCTCGGAGGGAGAACGTCCGGCATCGAGGTGATCGATGCCAGCGGGAAAGTGGTGCGCAGGTTGTCGTCGGTCCCGGCCCGCACACAAGATATCGACCTCTCCGATCAGCCCAATGGGGTCTACCTCATCCGATCCGTTGGCGACAACATTGCTCGGCCCTTGCATCTGGTCAAACAGCACTGATGAGTTCCGTCCTCACCATCCGCAACATGGTCTGCGACCGCTGCAAAGCGGCCGTTCAACGCATCCTCACCGAGCATCACTTGGATTGGGAGCGTGTGGAGTTGGGCGAGGTCGAACTGAAGGGGGCGATCGGCTCTGAGGCGATGAAACGATTGGAAGCCGACCTTGTGAAGGAGGGCTTTGGTTTCGTCGTCGATCGAGATGCGCAGCTGATTGCCCAGACCAAGGCGGCGATCGTGAAGGAGGTACACCACGGGACGGGCAAGCGGATCGAGCTGGCCAAGCTCGTGCAGGCCACGACCAACAAGGAGATCTCAAGCGTGAGCAAGCTGTTCAGCGAGGTGGAGGGCATCACCCTCGAGCATTTCTACCTGCTGCAACGCCTGGAGCGTGTGAAGGAATTGATCCGCTACGGCGAGCTCACTTTCAGCGAGATCGCCTTCGCCACGGGCTTTAGCAGTGCGGCGCATTTGAGCGCGCAGTTCAAACAGTTGACCGGGATGACGCCTTCCGCTTTCAAGCAGGCGCATGGACCGAGGTCCCCCTTGGACAAGGTGGGATGATCATAGCAGCTGTCGCTCCATGATCCACATCACCCAACTCATCTTCGTCGTTCCGGGCAAGGAAGAAGTCTTCCATCAATTCGAGGACGTGGCGATCCCGTTGATGAAGGAGTATAACGGCAAGCTCCTCTACCGCATGCGGCCGAACGAGGCATCCTTCATTGATCCTGAAGGTGAAATGCCTTACGAGGTACACATCGTCTCCTTCGATAGCGAAGAAGACTTGCAACGCTTCCTTGCCGACGAACGACGCAATAGGATCATGCACCTGAAGGAGTGCTCCGTGCGCGTTGTGGTCATGTTCAAAGGGGAGGCGTTGTGAGCATGCCTAATGCTCGTTCTCTTCGACATCACAAACTGAAGTACCAGACCCATGCGATGAAGAAGACCTGCAACGGCACGCGGAACCACAGGTATTTCGCGCCCGGTCCTTCATAGGTGCCTTTCTGGAAGTCGACGTGCTTGATCGCCGCCTGGATATTCGCAGGCAGGATGGCGATGAAGAAGAGGATGATCAACCACGCCGTGAGCTGGCGCATATCCGGGAGCATGATTCCGACGGGCGGCAACGATCTCGATCAGCCCGGTGACCACGATCACCATTCCCTTGAACGGAATGAAGGATGGGAGCATCATGGCCATGCCCTTGGTGAAGGCGAAGTGGCCGATGGCGGTGAAACAAAACATCGCACTCATGGCACTGTTCCCGGACAGGTAAAGATCCCATTCCCCACTGACGAGCTGTATGCCGATCAATGCGATGACGAAGACGCCGAGAAGTATCCACAACGGTTTCATGGCTGCACGTGTGAACAGGCTTAGTAATAGGCCGTAGCTTACACGTCAATGAGACCGAGCGCATCGAGCGATGCATCGGATCCCGATATAAGCCTTCCCCCTGATCCTGTAATGCCAACCCCTTCTGGTCGCGCGTGCTTTGTACCGTCAAAACACACGAACCATGAACACAAACATCTCCCTCCCCCTGCTCGATCTGAACAGCGCGCACTGCGCACTCCGCGTCGAGAACGCGATCAAGACCGTTCCCGCCCTTGCCGGAAGCAACGTGGACTTGGAGAAACACATCGCCAACCTGAACAACACCGCCACTGCACCGGATGTGCGCGAAGCGGTCGCCGCCATCCGCAATGCCGGATACAACGTGGCCACCGAGCAATACCAGCTCAACACCACGGGCATCACCTGCGCCGGTTGCGCCAACAAGGCGGGCTCCATCCTCAACACCCTGCCCGGTGTGATCAGCGCCAAGGTTGATCATGTGACCAACACCGCCGAGCTCGAAGTGGTGAGCGGACTGCTCTCCTTCGACGATCTGCTGGCCGCGTTGAAACCCGCCGACTACGGACTGCTCCGCGAGGCCGCGTAACTTCATACACCATGGCAACAGAAAGCACCACCTTCCTCCTCCCCGTGGAGAACATGGACAGCGAGCATTGCGCGCTGATCGTGGACAAGGCCGTGGGCACCGTGCCCGAAGTGGCCGAACACCACATGGAGCTCAACAACCGTCGCGCGGTGATCAGGGTCGGGTCGCATTCCTGCCAATCCAGGATACCTATCTGGTAGGGATCCGAATAAAGAATGGGGCTGCCTCACTTTGAGGCAACCCCATCTTTGGTGCGAAGGTCCAGCTTGGACTTTGGTAGGCAGTAATTAATGAAGGACGACCAGTTTGCGCATGGACGACCCCCGCTCTGTGCTGGACCTGACGAAATAAATCCCCGATGCCAATCCGCTCGTCGGAATGACATGGGTATATGTACCAATGCCAGGCTTTCCAGTATAAAGATCCTTTATGATCCTGCCATGCTTATCGAGAAGGGCCAGGGTCACTTGCGAAGGAGTGTCCAGATAAAGATGAACTGTGGCTTCGGTATTTGCCGGGTTTGGCATAAGCTGGCTTAGCTGATCTGCATTTCCGGCAGAGAGATCATTGATGCCCACGCCGCTTGATCTGTTCACCATCCATACTTTTCCAGTGCCCGATCCGAAGATATTAAGTCCGGGTTCCAATACACCAAGATCAACGATCAACAAAGTATCCCCCATGAAAATAGCGGAGACGGGTTTGTTCATTTTTTCCGGAACGAAAAGTTCCTCCGAGGTAGAGCCGGAATTTACAACAAAGTCTGTTTTTCCGCCTGTCATATGGTCGAAACGCGAAACCTTGTAACCGGTGAACGAAAAGGCACCTGTTTGCGGGGCAAAGGAACCGGATTCGGTGACGAACAAATTGTTCTGGTACCCGAATTGGGCACTTGTGGAAGGGGCGAAACCGGTTACCGAAACAAACTGTCCAACTGCCGCAAATGCATCCTCCACCATCAGGGTATTTGCGAAGCTTGGTGCGAACAAGGGCTCTGGACAATCAGTGGCATCCAGGACCGGTGAATCGCAGAAAATGGGATCTGATACGACCAAGGGCGCATTGGTCACCGGATCATGAAAATAGTCAGGCCATCCAAAAAACTCCACAGCACCACCTACTGTGATCTCGAACAGATCATCCCTGTCATTGCTGATCCCACGGTTTCCGTGGATCACGTAGGTATCAGGGTTTAGTGGGTCATTGGGATTACCCGCCTGTCCACGTATATCCGATCCATTATTGGAAATGAACAACCGGCTGGGGTCACTAGCGTCAAATGCTATTCCGAAGGGATTCCTGAAACCCCATGCTTCGAGTACAAGGGAACCTGCTACATCAGCAGCCATTGGGTCGAAAGAATATACCGCACCCACACCAGCGATCACTCCATCCTGGGGGTCGTTCGGTGTGGCAGCAGGTACCGTGTACGCGCTTGTTTCCGCGCCTGTATCAAATGCACGGTAGGCGGCAGTTACTGCGTTCGAATCTGGATCCAGGGAAGTCGGTACTCTGGCAGTATAGCCATTTGCTGCGAACGTAATGTCCACAGGTGCCATGTCCCTAAAGCCAGGAGCTTCTTCCACCCACTTGGGTACATTGTCCGAACCAACCACACCTGAATTAGTGGCTGTACCAATGCTTATATACCCGGTTCCGTTGGGTGCAAATGCGATGGTATTGTTGGAGTGATCACCCGCAGAAGGTAAATTCGTGATCACCGTTTCAAATGTGGATACAGGATCGGCCGGATCAAAATGGGAGATCGCACCGAGAGGCCACATATTGGCACCCACCTGCCTGTGAGAGAGCCAGATCATGCCATTGTGAAAAGTAAGGTCGGTAAAAGGAGGCAACAGCATGCCGAGTGGTAGCATGGCGGGAGTTAAAATAACGGTTGCCGTGCCGGGCATATCTCCGTTAAGGGTAATTTCCTTTACCGTTGGAGGAACTCCTGGAAAGCCTGCCTCTGTTACCCATATCATACCGTTACCTGTGGCAATGTTGCTGGGATAGTTCAGACCGTCAATTCCGAGTTCGATGTTAAAATCTTCATGGATCATTACGCCGGGTATATTGTCGTCCGGGACTAGATCCTGGGAAATGCCCCATAAGGGGAAGAGCATGAATGCAGCGATCCATGTGGACTTGTGATGTAGTACTTTTTTCATGTTCAGAAAGGTTAGGTGTTTTTGTTAGGGGGCGACAATCATGCCGCAAGGCATATTCCTTGCTGAATGGAAGGAAGCAGCCCTATGTCACATATGAGCCGGGGAAATTCGTCCCAGCAATTTTCCCATATGGGAATGAAATAACCCCGTTTTGAACTATTCCGCTAGCGGTAGGTTCAAACTGGATCCTTTCACTTTAACATGGTTCTCTTGTCTGAACACATCTTGATGTGAGAGGGAGCATAAAGCGGAATAGAGGCAACTGATCCGCGTATATCGTGGATCACCTCCCTGAATTTGATCACCACGAAGATGGCGGCTATTTGATCGTATGTGCATCTCACGGTGCGCACGCACAGCATGCTTCCGTTCAAAGTGGATGATGAGGCTTGGAAAGGAAAAGGAACTGGGGGAAGTGCTCGCGCAGGTGTACCACCCTGAATTGGTGAGTCGCGTTTCTTTGGTGAAGAAGCCACCCATATAAGCCTTTCCCCCAATGATGTAACCCGTTCACCGCGTTCGTGCCGGTCCTTTGCATCATCAATTAGACGATCATGTCAACCGAAAGCACCACTCTCATTCTCCCCGTGGAGAACATGGACAGCGAGCATTGCGCGGTGATCGTGGACAAGGCCCTTGGGACCGTTCCCTCGGTGGGGGCACACCGCGTGGAACTGAACAACCGCAGCGCGGTGATCGAGAGCACTACGCCCGTGGAGGCCGTGCGTGATGTAGTGAAGGCCATCCGCGACAACGGGTACGATGTACCCACGCTGAGGCGCACCTTCCCCGTGACCGGCATGACCTGCGCCAGCTGCGTGGGCAGCGTGGAGAGCATGTTACTGGCCCAGCCCGGTGTGCTGAACGCCGCCGTGAACCTGGCCACCAATACCGTGCAGGTGGAGTACGTGCCCGGCGTGATCGATGAGCGCCGCATGCGCGAGGTGGTGCTGGGGGCTGCGATGGGCGATGATGTGATGATCGCTTCCGGTCTGGAGGCGGGTGAAGAGGTCGTGGTCAACGGCACCTTCACCGTGGATGCTGCGGCCCAACTCAATGGCATACCGAGCATGATGTCGCCGCAGGGTGGGCCGATGCCGAAGGGGCATGAGCATAGCGCGGTGAAATGATCGGCGAACAGAACATAGGAATCCAAGTCGATGCTTGATAAGCGCCGCGGTTTCAGCGCAGCGGGCGCTACTTTGCCTCACAATTGGATACACTGCAAACAGACTAACATGAACAGACCCCTTACCCTCGCCTTGCTGCTTTGTGCCTCTGTTGCCACAGCCCAAACGAATGTGATGTTGCAGATCGATCATATGGTCGGCGCTGTTCCGTTCGGCTCGTCCGTGGTGGGGACGAACAATAACGGGCAACAGTTCAATACCAGCCGACTGGAATATTACATCTCCGAGATCGCGTTGATCCATGATGGTGGGCAAGTGTCACCCGTGCCAAGTACCTGGGTGCTGGTGAACGGAGCGTCCACGACCACGCAAGACTTGGGCAGTTTCAGCATCACCAGCCTCGAGGGTGTGCGCTTCGGCATTGGTGTGGAGCCATCCGCGAACCATTTGGATCCCGCCTTGTATCCTGCATCCCACCCATTGGCTCCCAAGTCACCATCCATGCATTGGGGATGGACGGCCGGTTACCGCTTTGTTGCCATGGAGGGAGCCTCTGGGACGGGCCTGAACCAGAATTATGAGATCCACGCCTTGGGTGATGCGAACTACTTCATCCAGACCATACCCACCGCAGGTGTTTTGAATGGCAACACCATGACCATTCGACTGATCGGCAACTACGCGGAAGCCCTCCGCGATGTCGGTATTGCAAGCGGGCCGATCGTGCATGGAGAGACGGGCATCGCGCGTGATCTTCTGACCAACTTCAGTCAACATGTGTTCACCTCCATTGAGGGCAATGGGCCGGTGGGCGTCGATGAAGTGGAGCGCTCACCGTTGGTGATGTTCCCCAACCCAACGAACGGCAGCACCCGCGTTTCCTTGGTGGACATGCAAGGTATTGCTGAGCTGCGCATAATCGATGCAGCCGGCAGGTCGATCCAAAGCACGATCGTTTCTGGTGGCAGGTCGGTGGATATCGAGCTTCCAACAGCAGGTGTGTATCATGTCATGCTCTTACAGGAGGGTGGGCTAACGGCTTCCAAGACGTTGATCCGGTATTAAGACTCACGTGACGATGATCGGTATTCGACCACGAATTGGTCTGGCGTTCTTTTGGATAGCTGCGCTCGTTCTGTTCCTGGCAGCATGCAGACGTGATGAGCCGGAAGTGCCGATGGGCCATTCCGTTGAATATGACGCCACTCCTTACGCGCTCGAGTATGGACAGTTCCCGGCGCCGACGATCGCCTGGGACAATTCGCTGACGGTACAAGGTGTGAAGTTGGGGCGCATGCTGTTCTATGAAACCGACCTTTCGTTGGACGGCAGCATGTCATGTGCGAGCTGCCATCGTCAACAACATGCGTTCTCCGTCAGCTTGCAGTTCTCGAGCGGCGTGCATGGCCTGCCCGGAGGGCGTCAGTCCATGGGCGTGTTCAATATGGCTTGGAACACCAATAATTTCTTCTGGGACGGTCGTGCCGTATTGCTGCGTGACCAGTCGCTCCGCCCGATCGAGGATAGCTTGGAAATGGCCGAAACATTGGTGAATGTGATCGCCAAGTTGAGCGCCAAGCCGGCCTACCGGGACCAGTTCACACGTGCTTTCGGAAGTGCCGAGATCAACGCGGAGAGGATGTCGTTGGCGATGGAGCAATTCATGAACAGTATTGTTTCAGTGGACAGCAAGTACGATCGCTCCCTGCTCGGTCAGGTCGCCTTGACCGATAGCGAGGAGCGCGGCAGGGAATTGTTCTTCGCCGAGTATGACCCGTTCTTTCCGGCCACCTCCGGAGCGGATTGCGCCCACTGCCATGCCCCCAGGAATTTCGAGAACGATCAGTTCATGAACAACGGTCTTGAAAGTGACGGCACGGTTACCGACTACGGTCGGGAATTGGTGACAGGCAGCGCTGCGGACCGGGGCAAGATGAAAGTCCCGTCGCTCAGGAACGTTCAGTTGACAGCGCCGTACATGCACGACGGCCGCTTTCAGACCTTGGAGCAGGTCGTGGAGCATTACAATTCCGGACTTCAACCGTCAAGCACCCTGGACCCCGCGCTTGAGAATACACGTGTCACGGGCCTGATGCTCTCGGCGCAAGACAAGCAGGACCTTGTTGCGTTCCTGCGCACACTGACCGACGAGACCCTCCCGACGAGGGCTGAGTACTCGGACCCACACTGACCGCCCGGATCGCTTAGCGGCCATTCCGTGCAAGCACATGCGTTCACCATCGAAGACACTCCTGGTCATGGGTGCATCGCTCCTCGTGTGGGCTTGTGCACGGCATGATGTGCGATCGCGCGATCTTCTAACGGGCGCGGCACTGGAATTCCCGAAGGTCATTCATCCTGACGGCAATGAGTTCACTCAAGAACGATGGGAGTTGGGCAAGAGGTTGTTCTTCGACCCCGTCCTGTCCATCGATTCAAGCTTGAGCTGCGGGACCTGTCACAAGCCCGCCTTGGCCTTCTCCGACAGTGTGGCATTCAGCCCTGGTGTGCATGGTCGGCCGGGTACCCGGAATGCGCCATCCCTGGCCAATGTGGCTTTTCATCCTTATTTCCTGCGAGAGGGTGGTGTCCCCACATTGGAGATGCAAGTGCTCGTGCCGATCCAGGAACACAACGAGTTCGCGCATAACATCGTCGATATCGCAGCGCAATTGCAACACCGGGAAGACCTCGTACGATTGAGCCAGGCGGCCTATGGTCGTGGCCCGGACGCGTTCACCATCACCCGCTCGCTCGGGGTGTTCGAGCGCTCATTGATCAGCGACCGCAGTGCCTTCGACCGCTACCTGCAAGGCGATCGCCGGGCCATGACCGCAGCACAACAGCGCGGCATGTCGTTGTTCTTCTCAGATCGGTCGGCTTGTACGACATGCCACAGCGGACCGAATTTCACGAGCTATCGATTCGAGCACAATGCCCAGGATACGACCGGTGGCGATGTGGGCCGCATGCGCGTGACGAATGACTCCGCCGATCGATTCCTGTTCAAGGTGCCCTCATTGCGCAATGTCGCCCTCACCAGCCCGTACATGCATGACGGGCGCTACAAGAACCTGGAGGAGGTCGTGGCACACTACAGCGCCGGTGGCCAGAGGAACGGGTACCAGAAGGAGGGGAAGATCAAGCCGCTCGCATTATCCCGCGCGCAGCAGACCGACCTGGTCGAGTTCCTGAGCGCCCTTTCGGACACAGCGTTCGTGAATGACCCGCGCTGGAAGTGATCCGTTCAACCGGCGTGATCTTGGCGGTCACGGAATTGAACAGACCATTGCCTTCTTGGTCGTGGATGGATCGATATAAGCCTTCTCCACAATGATGTAACGCCTACCCCTCATGGTCTCCCGTGCTTTGTGGCGTTAAAACACACCAACCATGAACACCATCACCCTCCCCCTGCCCGATGTACACAGCCCGCATTGCGCACTGCGCGTGGAGAAGGCCATCCGCTCGGTAGCTGCGATCACCACCGCTAATGTGGAACTGGACGCCCATGTGGCGCACCTCACCAGCAGCGAACCCGCACAAGCTGTGAAGGAGGCGGTGGCCGCGATCCGGGAGGCGGGCTACCAAGTGGCCACCGACCAGCGCAGCTTCGATACCACTGGTATCACCTGCGGCGGTTGCGCGAAGAGCGTGACCACCATCCTCAGCGCATTGCCCGGCGTGCTGTCCGTGGCCGTGGATGTGCCGAACAACACCGCGACGGTGGAAGTGGTGAAAGGCACGGTGTCGGACGACGCGCTCGCGGATGCATTGATGCCCACCGGCTACCGCCTGTTGCCCCAAGCCGTTTAGATCACCACCATCATGAGCACTCAGAAAAGCACCCTGGTACTTCCCGTGGAGAACATGGACAGCGAGCACTGCGCGCTGATCGTGGACAAGGCCCTGGGCACCGTTCCCTCGGTGGGGGCGCACCATGTGGAACTGAACAACCGCAGTGCGGTGATCGAGAGCACCACGCCTGTGGAGGCCGTGCGCGATGTGGTGATGGGGATCCGCGACAACGGGTACGATGTGCCCACCTTGAGGCGCACCTTTCCCGTTACGGGCATGACCTGCGCGAGCTGCGTGGGCAGCGTGGAGAGCATGTTGCTGGCCCAGCCGGGTGTGCTGAATGCCGCCGTGAACCTGGCCACCAACACCGTGCAGGTGGAGTACGTGCCCGGCGTGATCGATGAGCGTCGCATGCGCGCGGTGGTGCAAAGCATCGGCTATGACCTCTTGATCGGCGAGGAACACGAGGCCAGCGCCGACCTGGAGGAGATCCAGCACGCCCGTATGCGCTCCTTGAAGCAACGCCTGTGGGCCTCCATCGCACTGAGCATCCCGTTGGTGGTGATCGGGATGTTCATGATGCACGAGCCTTGGGCCAACTTCGTGATGTGGGCCTTGAGCACGCCGGTGGTGCTCGTCTTCGGTCGCTCCTTCTTCATCAACGCATGGAAGCAGGCGAAGCACCGCAGCGCGAACATGGATACACTGGTCGCCCTGAGTACGGGCGTGGCCTATGTCTTCAGCGTCTTCAACACCGCCTACCCGGCGTTCTGGACGAGTCGCGGGTTGATGCCGCACGTGTATTTCGAGGCTGCGGCCGTAGTCATCACCTTCATCCTATTAGGCAAGTTCCTGGAGGAACGCGCCAAGGCCGGTACCAGCAGCGCGATCAAGAAGCTGATGGGCCTGCGCCCCAGCACCGTGCTACGCGAAGGAGCCGACGGCAAAACGCAGGATGTGCCCATCGCCGATGTGAACGTGGACGACATCCTGGTGGTGCGTCCCGGCGAGAGCATCGCGGTGGACGGCGAGGTGATCAGCGGGGAGAGTTATGTGGACGAGAGCATGCTCAGCGGTGAACCGGTGCCTGTGGCAAAGCTCGTAGGCGCGCAAGTGCTGGCCGGCACCATCAACCAGAAGGGCAGCTTGCGCATGAAGGCCCGCAAGGTCGGAGCCGCCACGTTGCTCGCGCAGATCGTGCGTACCGTTCAGGATGCGCAGGGCAGCAAGGCGCCTGTGCAGAAGCTGGTGGACAAGATCGCGGGCGTGTTCGTGCCCATCGTGATCGTCATTGCCATCGTCAGCGCCATCGTGTGGTGGGTCTTCGGTGGTGAACATGCGTTCACACAAGGTCTGTTGGCCATGGTCACCGTACTGGTGATCGCCTGCCCCTGTGCCCTCGGCCTGGCCACACCCACCGCCATCATGGCCGGCATGGGCAAGGGCGCCGAGAACGGCATCCTGATCAAGGACGCCGAAAGCCTGGAGCGAGCACGCAACATCACCGCCATCGTGCTGGACAAGACCGGCACCATTACCGAAGGAAAGCCGGAGGTGGTAGAGGCCATGGGCCTGGACGATGTCGCAGTGGCAAGCGCGTTGTTGATGATCGAGACCAGGTCCAAACACCCATTGGCAGATGCCGTGGTACAACATCTCAACAACGCACCGGCAGCGTCGACCCATGCTGAGCGGAGTCGAAGCGGGGTCGACCGTGACGGAATTGCGGGGTTAACGCATTTCGAAGATCTGACCGGCAAAGGCGTAAAAGCCACCATTGATGGCACCACCTGGCTGGTAGGTAGCCGCCGACTAATTGAGGAGCACGGCATCGCCATCGGCCCGGAATACCGGGATACCGAGAAGCGCTGGCAGGAAGCTGCGCACACGGTGATCTGGTTCGCCGATGCGAAACAAGTGCGTGCCGCCATCGCCATCGCAGATCGCATCAAGCCGTCCGCAGCAGAAGCCATTGCGCGATTGAAGGACGCCGGCATCAAGGTCTACATGCAGACCGGCGATTCGCGGCGCACCGCACAGGCCGTGTCGAAAGTGGTGGGTATCGAGGACTTCCGCAGTGAAGTGCTGCCCAAGGACAAGGCGGCTTTCGTCACTGGACTTCAGGAGCAAGGCCATGTGGTGGCCATGGTGGGCGACGGCATCAACGACAGCGAAGCACTGGCGAAGGCCGATGTGAGCATCGCCATGGGCCAGGGCAGCGACATCGCCATGGACGTGGCGCGTATGACGCTTATCAGCACCGACCTCAACACCATCCCGCGTGCCATCACCCTGTCGCGAAAGACCGTGAGCCTCATCCGCCAGAACCTGTTCTGGGCCTTCATCTACAACGTCCTCGGCATCCCCATCGCGGCAGGTGTGCTCTATCCCTTCACAGGCTTCCTACTGGATCCCATGCTCGCCGGTGCCGCCATGGCCCTGAGCAGCGTGAGCGTGGTGAGCAACAGCCTGCGCCTGAAATGGGCGAAGCTCGATCAATGAACGAACAACAGACCTCAACACCATCGACCCATGAGAAGCTTGTTATCCCTCATCGCGCTACCATCGCTGCTGTTCTTCAGCAGTTGCAGCGCACAGATCAAGAATGCACAGACCACCACCGTGCGCATCGATGGCGACTGCCCGATGTGCGAAGAGACCATCGAAAGAGTAGCCTACGTAAAGGGCGAGGCGGAGGCCGACTGGGATGTGGATGCGAAGACCGCGCGGATCACCATCGACAGCACCCGCACCGATGTGGATGCAGTACTACAACGCATTGCTCATGCGGGCTACGACAGCGAGCGCTACCTGGCCCCGGACGTCGCCTACTCTGCGCTACCCGGTTGCTGCCAGTACGAGCGCACGTTCCAGCGGAAGGCCATGACCACACCCAGTTCAACCACGCATCACAGCGGTCATGATCACGGCCACGAGGCCACGGCCACCGATGCGCCCCAAGCCACCGGTGAAGCCCTCGGTCCTGTGTTCGATGCCTACTTCGCATTGAAGGATGCCCTCGTGGCCTCGGATGCGAAGAAGGCTGCCGCACAAGCTGCCGAGCTTTCCGCTGCGGTGAAGGCCGTGCCGATGGAAGGCATGGACGCAGACCTGCATACGGTGTGGATGAAGATGATGGAGCCATTGGCGAACATCAGTACGGGCATCGCCGCCAAAGCGGACTTGGGCGCGCAGCGAAAAGCCTTCGCCGAGTTGACGGAACCGATGTTCGCGCTTGTGAAGGCCCGACCCGGATCCACGCCGATCTACCTGGACCATTGCCCCATGTACGAGGGCGGCGCGGACTGGCTGAGTCGCGACAAGGCCATCCGAAATCCTTTCTACGGTGCGCAGATGATGAGTTGCGGCAGTGTGAAGGAGACCATCGTGAAGTAAGCAGTTCCATCATCTTCAGTCATGGACCTACTACGGATGTTCCGCACGCTCGCGCTTCTCATCGCGCTCTTGCACCTCTTGCTTTCCGGTAACGTGTTGGCGCAAACGGGCATCCCCGGGCATGCGCTGGGCACCAGCACACCCGACGGCAGCTTCACGCCACGCACTACCCGCTACGAACTCACCGTGCGGGACACCATCGTGAACTACACGGGCAAGTCGCGCAAGGCCTTCACCGTGAACGGGCAGATGCCGATGCCGACGCTCACTTTCACCGAGGGCGATACGGCAGAGATCGTTGTACACAACGCGATGGAGAAGGAAGAGACCTCCTTGCATTGGCATGGGATCATCCTGCCGTATGAGTTGGACGGTGTGCCTTACCTCACCACGGCCCCCATCAAGGCCGGTGAAACCCAGGTGTACAAATTCGCACTGCTGCAAAGTGGCACCTACTGGTACCACTCGCACACCAAGTTGCAGGAGCAGAACGGCATGCACGGTGCGCTCATCATCCACAAGCGCAACCCCGGGTCGGGCCCGGGGCAAGCACCCATGCCCGAGCAGGTGCTCATCCTCAGCGAGTGGACGGACATGAAGCCCTTCGAGGTGCATCGTCGTCTGCACACTGCGAACGACTGGAGCGCGATCAAGAAACACCAGATCCGACCAGGCAGCGTGCAGAGCTACAGCGATGCCGTCAAGGAAGGCGCCCTCGGCATCAAGCTCACCAACGAGTGGAAGCGCATGAACGCCATGGACGTGAGCGACGTGTACTACGACCTCCTCTTCGCCAATGGCAAGCCCGTTGACCAAGGTGGGCAGTACAAAGCTGGTGAGCGGGTACGCGTGCGACTGATCAACGGGGGGGGCGAGCAGCTACTTCTGGATCACCTATGCGGGTGGCAAGATGACCGTGGTGGCCAGCGATGGTATCGACGTGGAGCCGGTGGAGGTCGACCGCTTCATCATGGGCATCGCCGAGACCTACGACATCATCGTGACCATCCCGGCGGACAGCACGGCCTATGAACTGGTGGCCACCAGTGAGGACCGCGTGCGTTCCACTTCACTATGGTTGGGCAGCGGCATCCGGCAGCTCGCCGCACCGCTCCAGCCCCTGAAGTACTTCGAGGGGATGGAGATGATGAACGACATGATGAAGATGAACGGTGATCTCGATGACATGGGCATGAACATGAGCCTGCAGCAGATGGACATGAACGTGGTGATGTACCCGGAGATCACCGGTACGACGGAGGGCGGGCACGCCGATCACGGCAGTAACAAATACAATAGCAATTCATTGTCCGACATCGTCACGCTGAACTACGCCATGCTGCGTTCACCCATCAGCACCGCACTGCCTCCAGGGCCGGTGAAGGAGATGCGCTTCGAGCTCACCGGCAACATGAACCGCTACCTCTGGGCCATCGACAACAAGACCGTTTCGGAGACCGACCGGATCCTGATCCGCAAGGGCGAGAACGTGCGCATCATCATGTACAACAACAGCATGATGCGTCATCCGATGCACCTGCACGGCCACTTCTTCCGCGTGATGAACGGGCAGGGCGACCACGCCCCGCTGAAGAACGTGCTGGACATCATGCCCATGGAGACCGACACCATCGAGTTCGCGGCCACCGAAACGGGCGACTGGTTCTTCCACTGCCACATCCTCTACCACATGATGAGCGGCATGGGCCGCGTGTTCACCTACGACGGGACGGAGCCCAACCCGGTACTCCCTGATGCGAAGAAGGCCGCGCGCATCTTTGCTCGCGACGATAAGGAATGGCACTTCATGGTACAGAACGACTTCGCCACCAACGGCAACGACGGTGAGGCCATGTACATGAACAAGCGCTGGAACCTGCAGAGCGAATGGCGCTTGGGCTACACAAAAGAGCACGGCCAGGAAGTGGAGACCCACTTCGGTCGCTACTTCGGCAAGATGCAATGGCTGTTCGTGAACGTGGGCCTGGATTGGCGAACACGTGAGGCACATGATGGCAACGAACCGGACGACAACCTCTTCGGGCAACGCAACACCAAGAACAGCCGGACCGTGGGGCACATCGGTTTCCAGTACACCCTCCCGATGCTCCTGGTCCTGGACCTGCGCGTCGATACCGATGGACAACTCCGTTCGCAACTGATGCGTGAGGACATCCCCCTCACACCACGGCTGCGCCTCGACCTGATGGGCAACAGCGACCTGGAGTACATGGGCCGTTTCCGCTACGTACTGGACAAGACCTGGGCGCTGAGCACGCACTACGACAGCGATATGGGGCTGGGGGTGGGGGTGATGGTGAGTTATTGAGGATCTGGTTAGGCGCAGGGTGTACTGGAAACCCTGTGTGGGGCACCAGAATACCATTGCAGTTGGGCGAAGGGTAGTGAGCTTGTTCGGTAAGCCTGCCTCTACAGGTCCTCGGTCGTCCATTGCGAACGACCATGTGTCGCGCACGCTGGTGCGTTGAGCCCTTCGCATAAAGCGATCCTGCCCTTGTGGCAGATGTACGGTGGTAAGGGTGCGGCCCCGCTTCGGCGGGGCCGTGCTAGTTATTTACCGGTCGTATCGGGACTGCTGGGCGGTGTTGGCTTAATGCCGATCGTGGCTATCTATAGCCCTGAGCAAAGCAATCGGCGAGCGCGTCAGTTCCAGCTGATCTCCCGTGTGCCGTGCGCCGATCTGAGCAATGGCGGCAGCCGCAATGCTCAAGCTCGTGCAGGAGCTGTCCCGGTTTTGTTAGGAACCTCCTCCGACCCCTCCGTTTCCTCCTCGTGGTCATCGCTCCACATGGCGCGCCTCCGTGTTCCCAACTCCCGCCAGCCGTAGAACAACACCAACAGGGTGGCGGATGTCACATTCACCACGACGAAGGAATTGACGTAAGTGGGGTTGTTGTTCCACCAGCCGGGTAACACCGGGATGACGAAGAAGGCCGTGTTGCTTACGATCTGCATCACCAACAGGATGGTACCGCTGCGGGTCATGTTGTAGGCCCAACCCAGGAGGATCGTGAGGCAGATCATGCTCAGCAGGAAGACCGGCCAGGGATAGCCGTCGGGTACACCCTCGCCGATCAGCAACATGGGCAGGTACCACAGGCCCCATGCGATGCCCACCAGCACACATGATACGAACGCCGAATAACGCTCCTGCATCCGGGTCACGCTGAATTTCATCCAGGCCGTCTCTTCCACGATCGCGATGCCGATGATGAAGGGCATGGCTTGGATGAGCATGCGCAGGCCTGCCCGCGTTCCCGTGAACAGATCAGGGACCACCCAGCCTGGCCATGCCTGGATGCCCAGCAACGCCACACCAGCGATGCCCAACCAGGTGAACACGAACTTCCAGGAGATGGCGATGAGGTACCACTTGCCCGGCACCCGCCAGCGGAAAAAACTCGCGAACAGATGGCGGATCCCTTCCCTTCCCTCGAGATAATAGGTCAATGCGATCGCGAACGCCAATGGGCCGAAAACGCGGAAGCGGAAGATCATCCAAGCTGTGGCATCATCGTGCAAGTGTCCTCCTTCCGGGATCAGGAAATGAACTATGCCGACCACCGTGAACTGATAGCCCAGGGTAAGAAGCACGAACGTGAGAACCGGAAAACGGGTGATGAATGCACGCATAGGGGAATGACAGTCTTGTGTGTTCTGCAAAAATGTGGCGACGTTATTACGCTGAACTCGCGTGCGGGTTACCGTTACGTTAGATCCCACAGCATGGCGGACCGCTAACTTCGCCGCCCAACAGCGATACAAACCTACTCCATGTACGGAAGGATCCAACAGCATCTACAGCACGAACTCAACGGTATCGAAGAGGCCGGCCTCTTCAAGCGCGAACGCATCATCACCAGCGAGCAGGGTGCGGAGATCACCGTGAACGGCAAGCAGGTGCTGAACTTCTGCGCCAACAACTACCTGGGGTTGTCGTCGCACCCCGAAGTGGTGAAGGCGGCCCATGCTTCGTTGGACAGCCACGGCTTCGGCATGAGCAGCGTGCGCTTCATCTGTGGCACACAGGACATCCACAAGGAATTGGAGGCCAGACTCGCTGCGTTCCACGGCACGGAGGATACCATTCTCTACGCGGCCTGCTTCGATGCGAACGGCGGTGTCTTCGAACCGCTCCTTGGTCAGGAAGATGCCATCATCAGCGACTCGCTCAATCACGCCAGCATCATCGATGGCGTGCGCCTGTGCAAGGCGATGCGCTACCGTTATGCCAACAACGACATGGCCGACCTGGAGGTCCAATTGAGGACGGCCAGGGCAGATGGCGCCCGCCACATCATCATCGTCACCGACGGCGTGTTCAGCATGGATGGCATCGTGGCCGACCTGAAAGGCGTGTGCGATCTGGCGGACAAGTACGAAGCGCTGGTGATGGTGGACGAGTGCCACGCCACCGGCTTCATTGGGAAGACCGGTCGCGGGAGCTTGGAGCATTGTGGCGTAATGGGCCGCGTGGACATCATCACCGGCACCTTGGGCAAGGCGCTGGGCGGTGCAATGGGCGGCTACACCACCGGCCGCAAGGAGATCATCGAATTGCTTCGCCAGCGCAGTCGTCCCTATCTCTTCAGCAATTCACTGGCACCTGCGATCGTGGGTGCATCGATCAAGGTGATCGACCTGCTCAGTGCCAGTACGGAGTTGCGCGATCGCCTGGAGAAGAATGTGGACCGTTTCCGCAGCGGGATCGAAGCACTCGGTTTCAAGACGCGTGGTGCCGGGGCCGCCATCGTACCCGTGATGCTCGGCGATGCCAAGCTCAGCCAACAAATGGCCGACAAACTCCTGGACGAAGGCATCTACGTCATCGGATTCTTCTACCCCGTAGTGCCCAAGGATACTGCCCGCATCCGTGTGCAGCTGAGTGCGGCCCATACCGATGCGCACATCGATCGGGCACTGGCCGCTTTCGCCAAAGTGGGGAAAGAGCTGGGTGTGATCTAGTGGTTATTTCCAGTTCAATGGCGACCAAGGAACATTGTTGCAACACCCGGCTGCGACCCCTCCGGGGTCGTGACCGCGCCGTGGATGCCAGTGCAATATGCTGTGACCCCTCCGGGGTCATCCAAACAGTGACGCGGGATCTGACCCCGGAGGGGTCACAACATGTAGCCCGAAGGGCGTTGAACGGCGCGTTGCATTTTCGACCCCGGAGGGGTCGCAGCCGGTGTTAAGCATGCCATACGGAATGTAAGCCCCTTGGGTGTTCAGATCCTTGACGCAGCATTCCTCGGACACCACTGGTTCAGGTTTCAAATTTCCAGTTTCGAGGTTTCCGTCGTCGGAAGCTGTTCTGCAGACGGACAACTGACAACCGACAACTATTCCCACCATCCCATATCTTTCGCACTGGCACACTCCACGGCCAATAACCACAACACAACATGGCGGACAGTTTCGATCTTTTGGATGAGCTCGGTGACGAGAAGAAGGTGAACGAGCTCAAAGCCCGCATTCAGCAGAAGAAGGCGAGCGACGTGATCTCGCGCTTGGACAACATCGAGAGCGAGATCGAGAGCGCTGCCGCCAACAACAGGAGTGCGGAGGATATCGTCTCGGGCATCATCAACGCCAAGTTCGAGAGCTTGAACGGCGATGTGGAGAGCACCGAGAAGGACCTGCAGGAGC
>JBGTIB010000284.1:0-7724 GCA_041745875.1 Flavobacteriales bacterium
GGCCAGCGTGTGGGTCTCCTTGATCGCTTCCAAGGCCACGCGTGACTTGAATGCGGCTGTGAACTTCCTTCTGCTTCGTTTGCTCATCGGGGACAAGGTTAGCCACCTTAGCTACCTGTCCAGTTTTTGGGGAGTACTACAGTCCTTATCACCGGTGAGCAGCACGTGTGCCTTGGCGATCTTGCAAAGGGCAAGGAGATAGTCGTCGTCGGGGTCGCGGGAGATCTTTTCGATCCGGAGGTTGCCGTGGATGATCGTCCCATCGGTTCGCAGTCGCACTAGAAAAGCGTCGACGACATGCTCGGGGAAATACTTTCGGAATTTGGTGCGCCGGGCCACCTCTTCGAACTCGCCCAGCAACTCGTCATGTAACACCACTTCGAAGCGCTGGTCCTTGAAAATACCGAGCACTTCGCTCACCCGCTTTCCGATGAGCATGCTAACGATCAAGTTGGGGTCAACGACGACCCGTATCCGCTTCACGGCGCAGACGAGCTTGGCGTTTTGCCCTGACTTGTTTCACGACCCGGTCGATCTCCCGCTGTGGTACCTGTCCAGGTTTGATGGCTGCAAAGATCTCATCCCAATCGGCCTTCACACCTTCGTGCCTAAGCGATTCGGCCAATCGCTGCTTCTCCTGGGCATCGAGCTGGGATACCAACTCCGCCACCTGTTCGTAGGTGAGGTTGATGCTTGGACCTTTGGTCAATGACATGGGGACTCAGGTTGAGCTTGCTCTCCAAAGATAGGGTGGCCGTGTCAGGACCGATCATGTGGGACACGTTCCGTTCCATCCGGACATTGGCTCCCGTGCCCACGATGTGCCCCAAGATGTCGCCCCTGCGCTCGATGCTGAACGTCACGAAGAAGGTGCCCCGGGTGTGGTCATGGTCGCGTAGGCGCGGGTGCTTGTGGTAGGGGAGAGGCATGATCGAAGATCGGGAAAGTGGGTGAATGCGAGCAGCGTAATGTCGACCCAAGGGGTCGAGGGTACGGTGCATTCACTTGGCACTTTTTGTTAGCCCATCCTCCATGGAACATGTGAGCCTGCGCACAAGAATTCACTGAGCACAGAACACGACACTTGTTCCAAAGCGGGATCCGATCGCCCAGGCAGCGTTTCCTTCTCGAAGGGTATCTTCAGTATGTGGTGGCTGAATGGAGCGATGGATGTCCCGACCGAACCTGATCATGCGCACCCTGATCCTCCTGCTGTGCCAGTCCTTGGTACTGGTGGCCTCCGCGCAAACCCATTGGGCACGCCGTGTGGGCGCATGGAGCAACGATGCATGGAACGGCATGGTGGTGGACGCTGCGGGAAACAGCTACGTAGTGGGCGAGTTCGGTGGTACCATCGGGCTGGGCAATACCACGCTACAAAGTGCCGGCAGCCTCGATGCGATGGTGGCCAAGTACGATGCGGCGGGCACGCTGCAGTGGATCCGCACCTTCGGTGGTCTGGCACTTGATCGCGCGATCGCAGTGGCGCTGGGTCCGAACGGTGAACTCGCGATCACTGGCCAGTTCATGGGCACCGTGGACTTCGATGCAGTGCAGCTGATCTCCCAAGCCGGTACGCAGGATGTGTTCGTGCTGCGCCTGTCCCCGACCGATGGCTCCGTGTTGTGGGCGCGGCAGGGAGGGAGCGCCGATGGTGTGGACCAGCCCAACGGCATTTCGTTGGGTCCCGCTGGCGATGTGGTGGTCACCGGGGAGTTCCGGGGAACAGCGGTGTTCGATGCCGGTACCATCACCAGCGTCACCGACCCGGACACCGGCCTGCCCAGTGTGGATGTGTTCGTGGTGGCGTACGATGCCACCGGTGCGGCACTTTGGTTGAAGCACGGCGCTGCGAAGTATGCCGACCGCGGCATGGCGGTGACGCACGATCCGGCGGGAAACATCTACGTCACGGGCCAGTTCAGCGATACGCTCACCTTGGACCAGACGCACAACAACGCCATGTACAGTGCCATCTTCCTGGTGCGATTCGGACCCGGCGGTGATGAGCAGTGGTTCCGCGTGTTCGGCGGAGGTACCTACAACCAGGTCTTCGCCATCACGCTGGTGGATGGACAACACCTGATGCTCACCGGCGACCTCCAGGGCACCGTGATCTTCTTGGACGGTCAGCCCGACCTGTTCACCGCTGCGGAGCCGCGCTCCTCCTTCCTGGTGGAAGTAGGCCTCGACGGTGAGTTCATGCGCCAGACCACCTGGGGAAGTCAGCATGTGGTGAACACCCGTGCCCTGTCCGTAAAGGATAACGAGGTGGCCGTATTCGGCCGTTTTCAATGCCAGTTCACCGGCTTCAGCGCGCTCAGCGGCGCTGGCACCTGGCTGGCCACCGGTCACCACGACCTGTACGTGGCGCGCTTCGATCTGGGCCTGCTCGCGCTGAAGGATGCCCAACAGTTCGGCGGCCAGCGCAACAAGGTGCCGGGAGGTATCGGCCACCTGCCCGATGATGAATTGGTATTCGCCGGGAGCTTCGATCACCTGCTGGTGTTTCCCAGCTCCCTGCCAGGCCAGTTCAACCTGGTCCCGCCCAATGGTACGGTGTGGGCACCTACTGCACCGGCCAACTTTTGCACCGACGATGCCTATAACGGCTACACGGCTTTGCGCGGCATCGCTCTGATGGATGCCTTCCTGACCAAGGGCTTCGTGGCGGGTCGCCAACCATACGACATCTTCGAGCGCGAAGCGGGACCCTGTGCCCGACCGCAGCGCGATGTACACATCGTACTGAATGGTCAGGGCATCACCGGTCCTGATACCCTGGCCGTATGTCACTCGGCCGACCTCAGTGTACGGACGCACACGGCTTTCACGCCCGACACGACACAGCGCCACACAGCACCACATTTGCATTTCCTCTGGAATACCGGTGATACCACGATGTCCATTACGGCCACAACCAGTGGCTGGTACCACGTGTTGGTCACCTCGCAGGCCGGGTGCTGGGACCGCGATGATTCGCTGTACGTCCTCATCCATCCCTTGCCGGCCATACCCTTGGTGAGCGATGACGTGGTGGTGAACATGGCGGCTGTGCAACCACTGAACATTTCCGTGTGCGAACCGCAGCAGCCCTGGCTTTGGGCCACCGGCATCGATCCAGGACACAGCGTGCAGTGGGGCGGCCCACCAGGTGTTGTACAAGCCGACAGCATCCAGGCCACGATCACTGGCTTGTATGGGGTCACCATTACCACGCCGCAGGGCTGCGTGCGCACCAACAACGTCCATGTCACCATTGTGCCGAACGGCCCATTACCTCCCTTGGATGCACTGCTGAATTTCAGCTTTCCGCAGGACACCGATCTGGATGATACCGTGCGCATCTGCATGAATGTGCCTTTACAACTGGTCGCAAGTTTCCAGTTGTTCCTCGACAGCCAGGCCGTTGGACTGCCCTATGGTGTGAAGCCGATGATGAATGTCAATGAGACAGGTTGGGGCAATGTGCAGAACGCATGGCCGGTGGTGTCCTGGACAGAGCTCATTACCGTTGAAGGCTGGTATTCGTTCGGGACGGAATTGTTGCTTACGAATGCTCCGTGTGGCGAGGACACCCTGTTCTTCTCGTGGCCTGCGGACTCGATCTACGTGATCCCCTATCCGTTGACCTATCCAATGCCGTCCTTGAGCGGTCCTGTGTTGATCTGCCCAGGTGATTCGGCCACCATCGCGCTCAGCTGTACCAACTGCACATCCTGGACCTGGAGCGGTCCGAACATCGCCGCCAATCTGCAGGATCATGTGATCGTGAGCGGACCAGGGAACTACACTGTCCAGGCCCAACATGTGGACAGCAACGGATGCACCACGAACGCCAACGCGTACCACCAGGTGCAGTGGAACCCGAACCCCTTGCTACAGGTGATCCCTGTGGATGGCATTATCTGCCCGGACAGTTCCGCCACCATTCTCACCCTGGCGCAGGGCACCAACTACCAATGGTATGGACCCCTGGGACCGCTCAATGTGGACAACGACACTATCGTGACCACGCAACCAGGGCTGTACTACGTGGAAATGGTGGACCAACTGGGTTGTCCGGTAACGAGCGATGCGGTGCTGATCACCGACTACGCCACGCCCTTCCTGAACGTTCTGCCGGATAATATGCTCTGCGAGCCGGGCGAGACCGCCACCCTCCAGGTAGTGACCACCGGACAGAGTTCGCTTCAGTGGTGGGCCCCTTTCAGTGGTAGTGATCTGCAGCAGGTGGTGAACCAGCCCGGTGTATACACCTGCTCTGTGAGCGCATGCAACATCACGCATGTTCTCAGCGTGGAGGTCTTCGGCAACGATGCCAACGTGGATTTTTCGCTGCCCGGTCCATTCACCTTGTGTCCGGACGAACAAGTGGTGCTCACCGCTCCACCGGGCAACGCGATCACCTACTGGCTGCCAGGCCCTGTCTTCGACGCGCAGTTCACCATCGCCGGTGCTGGCACCTATACGCTCGTGGCCGTGGATGCCAACGGCTGTGAAGCCTCGAGCAATGTGGAGGTGACGGTGAACGAGTGGACCGATGCCATGGTGGTGGCCGATACCACGGTCTGCCTTGGCATGCCCCTGGTGCTCACCGCCACAGGTTCCGGCGTAATCACATGGTTCGCCGATGTGGACATGACGGTGCCGCTCGGAACGGGCCCCGTGTTGGACCTGGGAGTTCCGGGTGCGAGCAGCACCGTTTTCGTCATGCAGGAAGAGGGCATGTGCTCGTCGGATGCGGTGGCCGTGGAAGTGATGGTGGTGCCCTTCCCCGACCCTCCACTGATCACCGGACCTATCCAGGTATGCTTGGGTGCCTCGGTCACACTGGCTGTGGATCCAGTTCCGGGCGAAGTGTACAACTGGTCCACACCGGAAGGACTTTTCACAGGACCCGAGTTGGTGATCCCGGCGGCATCGTTGGACCAGGACGGTACGTACAGCGTGAATGCAGCGATAGGTGCGTGTGCGAACGATGGGCCGGTGCACCAACTCACGGTATTGGTGCCGGCACCGTTGTACATCGGCCCCGACACATTGATCTGCCCGGGAGCTTCGGTATTGTTCCAAGTGCCGCCCGGTTTCGGTTCGCCGCAATGGCACTATGGGAGCACTGCATCGCAACACCTGGCCACCCTGGCAGGCCCGGTATGGTTGCAGGCTTCGGACTCGAACGCCTGCCTCAGTGTCGACACCGCGTGGGTACAGGTCTTTGCCTTTGCTGAACAGCTTGGAATTGTCGGTGCCACCATCTGCTTCGGTGCCTCCGCTGATCTGCTTGCCAACGGTTCAGGCACCATCACCTGGTATCCGGACCCGGACTTGTCGCAACCCGTGCATAGCGGTGGCTCCTGGTGGTTCGAACAACCTGCCCAAAGCGCAACCTATTTCGTTACCCAGTCCGAAGGTCCCTGCGTGTCGGCGGCGGTGCCCATTTTCCTCGAAGTCCTTCCAACGCCAATGGACGCCATGGTGTTGGCCCCGGCTGAGATCTGCGCGGGGGAGGAGTTGCAGTTGACGATCGTCGGCAGCGATCAGCCTACAGGTACCTGGACCTCACCCATGGGTGTGTTCAACGGCCCTTCGCTGCTCTTCCCATCGGCCACAGTGGATCATACGGGGATCTATACCGTGGTGCCTGCCATAGGTCCATGTCTTGGCGACACACTATGGACCAACGTCCTTGTACTGGTGCCACAACCTCCCGATCTGGGCCCGGACACCACGTTCTGCGAGGGCGGCTTCAGTGTCTTGGAAGTACCACCCGGTTACACCGACCCTGCGTGGAGTACCGGTTCACAGGCCTGGACCATCACCGTGGATCAGCCTGGCACCTATGGCTTGTGGGCCACCGATCCCCAGGGCTGCACGGCTTATGTCGAGGTGGTCCTGGAGGTCTTGAACTGCGACGCATTGTTGCCCAACGTGATCACACCCAACGGTGACGGGGTCAACGATGAGTGGGCCATCGAACCGGGGATCGTGCGTAGGGCGATGCTCACCGTGTACAACCGCTATGGTAGCGTGGTGTGGGAGGGAGATCCGATCCTGTCGGGCTTCAAGGGTAGACATTATCGCAATGGGGAGCCGCTCAGTCACGGCGCCTATTTCTACCTGCTCTGGTTGGAAGGGACCGATGGAGGGACGGCCGAGCACACGGGCTACTTGCACATTGTGCGGTAGCTTGATCCTGTAAAATGATCCTTCACCCCAATATGGGGAATATTCTCCCCGGACGCTGCTCTGAGTCAGGTACCCCGATTCCGCTCTATAGTTCGAGGAAACAGCCGTGTCCTTTCAGCGCACTCTTTCGGTCCGAGCCTTGAGGTCAAACTGGCATGGCAAAAGACAAGCACTATAACGAACCGGGCGTGATGCCCGAAGCATTGGAGGACACCAAAGGCACCGATATGCCTGCGACCCGGGTGATGTACATCGCGATCGTCGTTGTGGCGATCATCTCGGCGATCGTGCTCATCGGCCTTCAAATGTTCGGATGATCACCTGTCCATCAATGGACGACACATGGAGAACATCCATGCTCCTGGTGTCTGAACAAGGGGCCTAAGCACCTGTTGTGCAAGCCTGATCAGCGGCTACGGCCTGCTCCGATCATCGATGATCCAGTGAATGAAGGCCGTTACTTTCGGGCCGTCATTCCATGGAATTCGCAGCCATCGCTTCCGGTGATCGCAGTGCCTTCGAGGCATTATTCCGACTTCATTACCGGCCGCTTTGTGCATTCGCCATCGGCTATGTGAAGGACGCTGATCGCGCCGAGGACCTGGTGCAGGACCTCTTCTTCCGCCTGTGGCTGGACCGCGAGAAGGTGAACATCACCACTAGCGTAAAAGCTTACCTCTATGCTGCCGTGCGCAACCGGTGCCTCAACGCGGTGAAGGTCGGTACGCGGATGCGCGTGCTGAACGAGGAGGTGGACGATCATGTGCAGGAAGAAGAGCGCAGTGAGGACGAGCATTCAGAACGCATTGCCCGCGTACAGGCCGCGATCGAACTGCTTCCGGAGGAGCGGCGAAAGGTCTTCAAACTGAGTCGCTACGAAGGCTTGAAGTACCACGAGATCGCCGAGCGCCTGGGCATTTCCGTGAAAACCGTGGAGAACCAGATGGGCAAGGCCCTGAAGACGCTGCGCGAGGAGTTGGCCGACCTGATGCCTCTGCTGCCATGGCTGTTCTGGATGGGTGAAGGGGGAGGATAGGGGTATTTGATAGGGTGATTGTCATGAATAGGAAGCTTCGATCGAACGATGGTACCGTCGACCCTCCGGGTCGACTTGTACGCGTACTATGAAGGACACCCCAACCCCCATACCCAGCGAACTCCTCGCGCTCTACCTGGCCGGTGAAGCCACGGATGACCAGCGACGTGCGGTGGAGGAATGGGCCGCTGCCTCCGATGCCAACGCCGCGGAGTTGTTGCGCATGCAGCAGGTGTGGGACCTCTCAGCGGGAACGAAGGCAAGTTCCGAGGTGGATGTCGATGGCGCATGGACCAGGCTCGAAGCACGGATCGCGGATGCGGAAGGCAAAGGCCTGATCCGTTCCATTGGTAGTGGACCCGGATGGATGCGTTGGATGGCAGCAGCGGCGGTGCTCACGGGGCTGGTCTTCGCGGCACGCTGGTTCTTTCAGCCCAATGTGGAGACCTATGCCGCTACGAGCGATTTCACGGAATTACGGCTTGCCGACAACAGCCGC
>JBGTIB010000285.1:0-17485 GCA_041745875.1 Flavobacteriales bacterium
TCAGGCGGGCAAGCTGAACCCAGCAGCCGACAACGGCGGGCCATTCGGGTTGGAGCAATCCTTCCTCGAGTGTGCGAAGACCGTCACCATCCTCGCTGCGGGCCAGGCCATGCAACGCTTCCAGGAAGCGATCAAGGACGAGCAGGAGGTGCTGATGGAACTCGCTGACATGCTGGCGCAGGTCTTCATGTACGAGAGCGCCTTGCTGCGGGCCATCAAGCATCGCGACAAGCCTTCCACGGAAGTGACCCACGCCATGGTGACCGTGTTGATGCACGACACCGCCGAGGTGCTGCGCCGTGCCATGCGCGAAGTGGTTTGCGCCAGCGCCCAAGGCGACATGGCCGACATGACCGTGAAGGCGCTCATCCGCCTGCTGAACCTGCCCGCCCACGACCTGAAGGAGACCCGTCGGCAGGTCGCCGCGCATTTCATCGCACACAACGGATACGCGCTGTGAGGGATGCGCGGGACATAGCGTTGCTCTGCGACCCCTCTGGGGTCGGAATGCGTGCGCCTGATGGTTCTTCTATGTTCTGCGACCCCTCTGGGGTCGAGTGTCTCTCATTGTGTGTCGTTACCAATGTCTGCGACCCTTTCAGGGTCTGTTATTCGAGCGATATTGTCGACTCTGTTCATCGTCCCGCTTGGTCCAAGGTTGTAGCGATCTTCAGGCGGAAGATGGTATACATGATCGCATTGCTCGTGTTGTTGACAGCGTGCGGTGCCCCCGAGGATACTAGGGAGGAAGATATCGGCGAGAAGATCTGGGACAGGGTGATAGGCCTTCCAGACACTGTTCTGGTCTCCAAAGACCATAAGCATCGGGAGTTCCGGATGACTTATGATACTTCGCTCATTGATCAAGAGGCTTTAGGACGGATGACGGGGAGTTGGACAGTCCTCCATGGTGACATGTTCATACATGGGTCGAGTCTAAATCGGGGTAGACGTGTGGTTGTTGGGGATAGTACAATGGCGGCAATGAGTGGCTGGGGGAAGCTGGTTTACGAGTATCCGTTCCAAGTCTATGTCAGCGAGTATGGTAGCAACATCTACGACTGTTTTGTAGATGGCTCTCGTTCCATTGTGTTGACAGAGTATAACTATCGCATGGACGATCTCACGATCCGCGAGACGATCGAGCCTCAGCAAGTGATCATCGAGGTCGAATGGCTTGGATCGGATATGATGCGTTTGAGTTACAAGAACACCTGGGCTGAACTTCAAAGGAATAATGACTGACGTGGGTATGCAGACCATATTGATACCGAAGGCTTATGCCACACAGTCGGTTGGGAGGATTATCCAGTTGGGCGATTGTCATTCGTGCTATGGCGTATTGAACAGAAATACATTGACTGTCCAGATGTCCAGGCAGCGTTTCGAGGCTATAGACCCTGAAGAGGTCACAGATATTAGTTCGGATCGCTCCCGTGTCGGAAACGACCCCAGAGGGGTCGCAGAACATAGCCTCGTTCGCCACCGCGTTGTTCACGACCCCAGAGGGGTCGCAGAGCTTCACGATCTTCAATATTCCCCCTCGCGATCGTGAACACCGACGCCCTCCATACCGACCTCCGCACCCCGCTGGGAGACTTCCTTCACTGGGAGAGGACCACGCCGGACGCTGTATTCCTGCGGCAGCCCTACGGCCGGGAGTGGCACAGCTTCACCTACGCTGAGGCGGGCACCTTTGCACGCCGCATGGTGGGCGCACTGCGTATGCTGGGCTTGCACAAGGGCGACCACATCGGCATCCTCTCCAAGAACTGCTACCACTGGATCCTCGCAGACCTCGCGATCATGATGGGCGGCTACATCTCGGTGCCCTTCTACGCCAGCACACCAAAGGCATCACTCGCGGACCTCATCGCCAAGAGCGACATCAAGACCCTGTTCATCGGCAAGCTGGAACACTGGGGCGACAAGGCCGAGGTGGTCCCGCCGAGCGTCGCCTGCATCCGTTTCCCGCATTACGCGGGCAACGCCACCGTGGATCTCGGTCACGAATGGGACGTGCTAATCGCCGCACAGAAACCGGTTCAGGACATCCATCGACCCGCGCTCGACGAACTCTGGACCATCCTCTTTACCAGCGGCACCACTGGCAGTCCGAAAGGTGTAATGCACCGCTACCGCACACCGGCACTTATCATCCGTGGTGAACGGCTCACCAACTTCATCGGCATCTTCCAGGTGCCGCACCAGAAATACTTCAGCTTCCTGCCGCTCAACCACGTGGGCGAACGCATTGGTGTGGAGGTCAGCTGCCTCGCATCCGGCGGCACGATCTCCTTCGGTGAAAGCATCGACACCTTCATTTACAACCTGCAGGACACGCAGCCCACGATGCTGTTCGCGGTGCCACGCATCTGGACCAAGTTCCACCAAGGTGTGCTGTCGCGGATGCCGGAGAAGCGACTGAACATGCTGATCTCCCTGCCGGTGATCGGCGGTATCGTTCGCAACAAGATCCGCACAGGGCTGGGTATGCGTGATGTGCGCACCGTGGCCACCGGCGCGGCGATCACCCCGAAGCACATCAAGCGCTTCTTCCGCAAGCTGGACATCCACCTGATCGAATCGTACGGCATGACCGAGGCCTGCGGTTCCATCAGCAACGGGGTGGATCGCGACACACCGGAGAACAGCGTGGGTCGTGTGGTACCTTTCTGCGAAGTGCGGATCGACCCTAACAACGGCGAGATCCTGATGAAGACGCCGCACGCGATGATGGGTTACTACAAGGAACCGGAGATGACCGCCCAAGTGCTGCGCGATGGCTGGATCCACAGCGGCGACAAGGGCCACATGGACGACAAGGGTTTCCTCTACCTCACCGGTCGCATCAACGACGCGTTCAAGACCGCCAAGGGACAGTTCATCGTGCCCAATCCGATCGAAGAGAAGCTCTCGACCTGTCCGCACATCGAGCAGGTTTGCTTGGTGGGCATGACATCACCGCAACCCTTGGCCTTGGTGAATCTGAACGCTGATGCTTTGAAAGCGGAACGGGCGCAGTTGGAGAAGGAACTTGCCGAACACTTGGAGCAAGTGAACACCGGTCTCGCGAACCATGAGCGCGTTTCGACCCTTGTGGTAGCGGGGGAGACGTGGAGCGAGGACAACCAACTGCTCACGCCTACATTGAAAGTGCGCCGCGAGCGCATCGATGCACGTTACGCCGATCATTATCTGCTGTGGCACGAGCACGCCGCTGCTGTCATCTGGGAGAAGCCATGAGCAACGACCGTTTCCACAACATCGCCGAAGCCGAGCGGCTCTTCGCCCTTCAGCATACCGATGCCAACCTGCAACTGGCCAAGGAAACCAGCGTGAAGGAGCGCATCGCGCGGATCCGGAAGATCGAGCGCTACCTGCGCGACGAGAAGCAGCAGAAGGAGTGGACCGATGCGCTGTGGCAGGACCTGCACAAGAACCGCGATGAGGCCGTCGCCACCGAGCTGTTGCCCCTGCTCTCCTGCATGAAGCACATCTACGATGAGCTGCACGGCTGGGTGAAAGATGCGCCCACCGGAGTGCCATTGGCGTTGGCGGGCCTCAAGTCCTACATCCGTCACGAGCCCAAGGGCCATGTGCTGGTGATCGGCCCGTGGAATTACCCGTTGCAGTTGGTGATCAATCCACTCATACATGCGATCGCAGCAGGCAACGTGATCCTGGTGAAGCCTTCGGAGATCGCGCAGGCCACATCGGCCTTCATCAAGAAGATGATCGGTGAACTATTCGACGAGCGACAGATCGCAGTTGTGGAAGGCGACGTGCCCACCACTACCGCATTGCTGGCCAAGCCCTGGAACCACATCTTCTTCACCGGCAGCCCGGCGGTGGGCAAGATCGTAATGAAGGCCGCCAGCGAACACCTCACCTCCGTCACACTGGAGCTAGGCGGCAAGTCGCCGGTGATCGTGGACGATGGCTATGATGCGGAGAAGGCCGCGGAGAAGATCTCCTGGGGCAAGTGCGTGAATGCAGGACAGACCTGCATCGCGCCTGATTACCTGCTTATCCACCAGAGCAAATTGCAACCCTTCCTGCAAGCCTTCGCGAAGCGCTTGGACCACATGTATGACACCGAAGGCAAAGGTGTGCGTGCCTCACAGGAATACGGCCGCATCATCGACACGCGCAATTTCCAGCGGGTGAAGGGACTCATCGACGATGCTGTGGCGAAGGGCGCACGAGTGGCCGTTGGTGGCGAGTGGGTTGAGGAGGAGAAGTTCATCGCACCGCACGTGCTGATCGATGTGACGCCAGAGATGTCCATCATGCGCGAGGAGATCTTCGGCCCCGTGCTACCGGTGATCACCTACACCGATATCAAGGAAGTGCCTGTGATCATTGCGCGGCTGGAACGGCCGCTGGCGCTGTATATCCTGAGCAACAGCCGCCGCAACACCGAGTACCTGCTGCACAACACCACCGCCGGTGGCACGGTCATCAATGACCTGATGCTCACCAGCGTCAACCCCATGTTGCCCTTCGGCGGCATCAACAACAGCGGTATCGGGAAGAGTAACGGTCGCTACGGCTTCGTCGAATTCTCCAACGAACGTGGCGTGTTGAAACGTAGCTGGGGCACGCTCAGCATGCTCTTCCCGCCATACAACTCCACCCTTGTGAAATGGGCGGAACGCATCGCACGGATATGAAGAAGGTCCTCATCACCGGCGGTTCCAGCGGCATCGGTTTCGCTATGTCGCGCCACTTTGCGCGCGGCGGTTACCACCTGCTTTGGGTGGCACTCACCAACGAGGAACTCGACAAGGCCAAGGCCCATTTGCAGACCGAATTCAACCACACTCCGGTGGATACGCTGGTGCTTGATCTCGCCCGCCCGGAAGCCGCTGGCGAAGTGTTCAAGTGGACCACCGACAATGGCTGGGAGTTGGATGTGCTGGTGAACAACGCTGGCTTCGGAACCTACGGCCCTACGCACCAAGTGCCCATGGAACGCGAGCTCTCCATGGTGAACGTGAACATCCTTGCCATGTACCGACTCACGCGTTTCTACCTCGACGACATGTTGCGGCGCAATGCGGGGACCATCATCAACATCAGCTCAAACAGCGCATTCCAGCCGGTGGCGCGCATGAACACCTACGCCGCCACCAAGGCCTTCGTATACCAGTTCAGCCGGGGCCTGCAGGAAGAATTGAAGTTGCAGGGCAGCAAGGTGCGATGCATCACCGTGTGCCCTTCCGCGATAAGCGACACAGCCTTCAAGAACGTGAACGGACTGGAAGCTGCGCGCACCTTCAACGGCCTTGCCACCACCACGGCGGAAGAAGTCGCGAAGGATGTATGGAATGCCTTCACCAGCGGCAAGGATTTCATCGTTACCGGTGCCCGGATGCGCTTCCTTTTCGGAATGCGAAGACTGATCCCCTATGGCTTGCAGCAATGGCTGGTGCGCCGCGAAACCGCTTCGGCGTAGACCGAACAACGAACCATCGAACAACGAGTTAGCGAACAACGATCACCGAACATGGACGCCTACTATTTCACCGAAGAACACGAACTGTTCCGCGAGAGCCTGCGCTCCTTCCTTCAGAAAGAAGTGGTGCCGCACATCGAGATCTGGGAAGAGCAGGGCCGCATCCCGCGTGACATCTGGGAAAAGATGGGCGACATGGGTTTCCTCGGCCTGGGCTACCCGAAGGAATACGGCGGCATGGAACTCGACTTCTTCTACGACGTCGTTTTCTGCGAAGAGATCTCGCGCGTCTTCTCCGGCGGTTTCACCATCACCCAACTGGTGGTGCAGTACATGAGCAGCCCGTACATCCTGAAGTACGGCAGCGAAGCGCTGAAGAAGAAGTACCTGCCGGGGATCATCAGCGGCAAGGGCGTAGGGTGCATCGGCATCAGCGAGCCTGGAGCGGGCAGCGATGTGGCCAACATCCAGACCACTGCTGTGCGCCAGGGCGATCACTACGTGGTGAACGGCAGCAAGACCTTCATCACCAATGGTGTGTACGGCGACTTCATCGTGGCCGTGGTGAAGACCGATCCCAAGGCTGGCGCTGGTGGCGTGAGCCTGCTGGTGATCGACAAGGACCTGCCGGGCATCACCACCACCAAGCTGAAGAAGCTGGGCTGGCACGCCAGCGACACCGCCGAGTTGGGTTTCGACAACATGAAAGTGCCGGTGGGCAACCTTATCGGCGAAGAGGGCCAGGGCTTCTACTACTTGATGGGCGGCCTACAGCTGGAGCGCCTCTCCGGGGCCATCAGCGCATACGCCGCCTGCGAGAGCGCGCTGACCTACACACTGGAGTACATGGCCGCCCGCGAAGCTTTTGGTCGACCGATCAATAAGTTCCAGGTACTGCGTCACCGCGTGGCGCAGATGGCTTCGGAGATAGAGAGCACCAAGCAGTTCGTGCGCCACTGTGCGCGCATGAACGCCGATGGCCATTACGCTGTGAAGGAGTGCTCCATGGCCAAGCTCCTTGCCACCGAGCTCAGCGACAAGGTGATGACCACCTGCCTGCAACACTTCGGCGGCTACGGCTTCATGGAGGAATACAAGATCGCCCGCATGTTCCGCGACAGCCGCGTGGGCACCATCGGCGGCGGTACCAGCGAGATCATGCGCGACATCATCGCCAAGATGGTGATCGATGAAGTGAGCTATGCCAGTGCCTCGGAGAAAGCCCCCAAGATCGCAGCGCCGAAAGCGGTGCCTGTCGCAGAACCAGCGGCAGCCGCGGCGAGCAGCAATGGCAATGGCGTTGATTTCAACCGCCTGCTCGAAGGCGTGCGTGAACGATCCGGCAGCAAGAAGCCACTCGGCAAAACCCTCAAGTTCGATTTCGGCGAGCACAAGCTCTTCCTGGACGGCACCGGCGAAAGCAACATCGCAACCGCCGAGGACAAGGACGCCGATTGCACCGTGAAGGTGAGCCTGGAGGACTTCCTCGCCCTCACCAAAGGCAAACTGAACCCCATGGCCGCCATGATGACCGGTAAGCTGAAGATCAGCGGCGACATGGGCGTGGCCATGAAACTGCAAACGGTGTTCGGATAGGATGCATGTGCCTATGCATTCCCGGATCATTGCGGTGCCTCCGGCACCGTCGACCCTCCGGGTCGACATCCCAGCCATTTCCACGCACCACGTATGTCGACCCAATGGGTCGACGCTACGGGTGCGATCCACAAACCACATAGCTAACCTGAAACCCCATTTCCAACCATGACCATCGCAGAAATCCTCCCACTCGTGAACCAGAAAGCCGCCAACGCAGCAGCACTCGGCAACAGCATCCGCTTCGATCTCGGCGATGACTCCATCCACGTGGATGGCACCGGCGACAGCAACGTCGTCACTACCGAGAAGAAGGATGCCGACTGCACGGTTACCGTTTCCTCCGAAGTGTTCCACCAGTTGCTCACCGGCGACCTCAACCCCATGGCGGCGGTGATGAGCGGCCAGGTACGCATCGGTGGCGACATGAGCGTGGCGATGAAATTGCCGGCCATCTTCAATAGCTGAAGGAGTAGAACGCTAAGACGCAGGGGCGCAGAGGCCGCAGAGGGAATGTCACTATTTCCTCCGCGACCTGTTCGTAGTCCATTGTCATCTAAACAGGTGCTTGGCGCACCTTTGCGTCTCTGCGCCCCTGCGTTAAAACCGCACGTGATTTTACTCCATGCCACTCATCCTCGCCATAGAGACCGCCACGAAACTCTGCTCCGTGGCACTTGGACGTGATGGGCAGGTGCTTGCCATCCGCGAGATCGACCCCTCCGCCGGCAAGCCTTTGGAGGGCAAGCCCGAGAAACTCACACATGCCGAGAAGGTCAACGTCTTCATCGCCGAGGTGATGGAAGAGGCGGGCTTGCCGTTGATGGACGTGGATGCCGTGGCCGTGGGCATAGGGCCGGGCAGCTACACCGGCCTGCGCATCGGCCTCAGCGCTGCCAAGGGCTTGTGCTACGCGCTGGACAAACCGATCATCGGCATCTCCACCCTGGCCACGCTGGTGCAGGCCGCCCGTATGGCGCATGGGACCTTGGAAGGAACACTTTGGCCCATGATCGATGCCCGTCGCATGGAGGTTTTCGCACAGCCTTACGACACCGATGGCGAGCCCCTGACCGATGCCGCTCCGCTCATCTTGGATGAAGTTTGGGCTACGCTACCCGGATCGCGTGTGGTATTGGGGGATGGCGCCGATAAAGCCGCTGAACTTTGGGTGGAGCAATCGGAGACCACGCATCTCGTGGGCATCCGTCCTTCCGCTGCGGCCATATTGCCTCGGGCAACGGATCGCTTCAATGCAGGAAGCTTCGATGATCTGGCCTACCTGGTGCCGGAATATGGCAAGGCTGCAAATGTCACACTTCCCACTGCACGGCCATGACCCCATAGCCGATGGCGGTATGCGCGAATGTTGGAACTAGTTCAGGTCCTTAACTGGCGCATACTCCCCGGTACCGTCGCCGGATAACTCATGTTGGGCGAACGCCACGACCTTGAACGTCATGACCTGGTCGGGCCGGCTGAAGGAAGCACCGTTCTGGTCGAGTCGGATCTCCACTTCGCCTGCTCTGTGGATGGAACGCCAGTTCACGCCTCCCGGAGCTCCCTGGTGAGCAAGGACCGGCAACTCCACCCAACCGGTGTTATCGCGCTGTAGATGAACACGCACGATGCCCGTGGCAGCGATAGCCTCACTGATCATGTGAACGTTCTTGGATACGGCATACCCGTGGGTGTCATCGCCCGGTGTGCCGTGCGGGTCCCACTCATCGGGTTTCACCTTGAAGTGGAAGGACTCTCCGATGATGTCCTGCGATCCCTGCGTCGGGTGACGCGGGTCCTGGGCATCGTCCTTGTTGCAGGCCGACACCAGGAACAAGGGCACAAGTGCTAGGGCTGTGGTCGTACGCATGGCGGTTGGTCTTGGTACAATGTTACGAAAATGGTCGGCCCTTCTACAACCCGGCCAGGATAGCGAGCAGGGCGATCATCGGCATATCACCATGGATCATCAAAATGGCGTCGGTCTTGTTGGCGAAGGCACCTTCGGCAAGGAATACGGTGTTGCCTTCTATGACGAACGCACCCTCGCCCTTGTTACAGAACGGCCCCTCGCCGCGGTACACCTTGTTGCCTTCCAGGATCAGGGCACAACCGCCCTTGTTGCAGAAACTGCCCTGGCAGCGAAAGAGGTTGATCGGTCCCGAGCCTTGGATGTCACCCTCGGCCGTGAAGGCGCCCTGGCCCTTGGAGCCAAGGGCATCGGCACTGTGGAAGACCTCGGTATCGGTGAACACATGGGTGCAGGGCCCCTTCTGACCGAAAGGACCTGAGGCCCGGTGGATGCGCCCGCGCTCCACGATGAACGCGGCATCGCCTTGGTTGCCGAACGGACCGTATGCCCAGTGGACGATCGTATTCTGCGAGAAGAGCGTGATCGGGAAAAGCAGGAAGATCGTGAGGAAGCGCATGGCGTGGGGGTAACGTATGGCACGATGCCGGAACCGGACCGGAGGTTCGATGATCGCAGTGTGAGAACAGGTGGCACGCGCGCCAGCTACCTGCGTTCCGTCCTGAACTGTACCACGTGGATGTTGTTCGTCGCGAGGTCCAGGGTCAGCCGGGCTTTCAGCATACCCGTCGCTTCATAGAGGAATTCGTCCCGGTTGATGGGTTTCTCATCGTGGAAGAGGGCGCTGTCCGTGATATTGCCTGCCGGGTCATACTTCCAGGTCCGTCGCATGGTGCGTGGCTGTGCCAGATCGGGTTGTTCGGTGCGCTCGGCCAGGCGGCCTTTCTCGTCGTAGGTGAAGGTGATCCGCGAGCGACGGTTGTTCACCAGGTAGCGATCCTCGATGCTCAGCAGATACCCCAGCCCATCGCTGATGTGGACCTGTTCCCGATAAGGCAGGCCCAGACTGTTCCTGTGGATCCGTTTCCAGACGGTATCATTGACCGTTTCGTAAGTGTAGTGATCATCGCTGACCTCGGTGATGAAGCCCGGCTCAAGGGTATAGCGGTCGGTACTGAGGTTCTCGATGCGCGTGAAGGTCTCTTGCACCGGGCGGCCTTGCTCATCACGCTTCACATCATATGCGAAATATCCGCTCAGGTCGTTCCGCAGCCGTCGGACCAGATCGCCCTGCGGATCATAGTCGAACATCACTTGTGCCGTATCACGACCGGTGCCGGGTTGTCCGAAACTGTGATTCGCGTAAATGGTGCGACCCTGCTCATCGAATCGGTAGACGTGCTTCTCAGCCTGGCGCTGCATGGGCCGGTTGTCGCGTTTGACAGAGCGTTCTCCCTCCACGATAGCGATACGGTTACGGGCCATGAACTGGGGATTGAATGACAACTCACTGGGGTCGTCCGTTCCGGGCAGCACCTGCAACACCTGGGCCTGGACACCGGAGGTGACTACAAGCAGCAGGAATGGAAGGAGATGCTTCATGATAGTTGTGTTAAGGCCTCGCGCACAGTGGGGACCGGGAGCCGGCAGGTCTTTTCCACACACACAAAGATCGTGCTTGTGGGCAATGTTCGGTCCTTCAACAACGGAAGTTGGCTTGGTGTGGTACTTCCGACGAAGATGCGGTTGGGGAGGTAGTGTGCCGCGAATTCATCCCTCAACTCAAGCGCCTCGGGGCCCGTGATGGCGATCTCGGGGCAGGGGAACAGGTGCATCAACGCCAGTTGGGCCCAGTTGCTGTGGCCACTGGGGTAGGTGGCCATTCCATCGGTCATTTGGGAAAGCATGTGCCGACCCATGAACAGGTAACGTTCTTCCTCCAACAAGGTACCCAGCAGGTGAAGTCCCTTGGCCATGCTGCTGTTTGAGGCTGGTGTCACGTTGTCGTGCACCTCCCTCGGTCTGGTGATCAAAGGCGGGTCCAGGTCGCTGGTGAAATGGAACAGGCCACCGGCCTCATCGTGGAAGTGGCGAATGGCATGTTCCGTCAAGGCCTGTGCGTCGTGTATATACCGCTCGTTGAAGGTGCAGCTGTACAAGGCGATCAGCGCCTCGATGGTGTACGCGTAGTCCTCCAGATAGCCGTTGATGGTGGCCTTGCCGTTCTTCAGACTGTGCCATAGCCCACCATTGCTGCGCCGACAGTTGCTCAGCAGCAGACCCATGGTGCGTTCGGCGGCGGCCAGCCATTCGGCCTTTCTGAAGACCTCGTAGGCGTCGCAGAGTCCCTTCACCATCAAGGCGTTCCAACTGGTGAGGGCCTTGTCGTCCAGCCCGGGACGTTGGCGCGTGTTGCGTGCTTCCAGCAGCCGCGCATTGATCGCCGCTACGCGCTGCTTCAACTCCGCCTCGCCGATGTCGAACGCCGTTGCGAAGGCTCGCTCATCGCTATTGCGCAGGGGGATGTGGTTGCCGTGCTCCCAGTGGCCAAGCTCGTTCACGTTGTAATATGCCGCCGCCAGGTCGTAGTCCGGTCCAAGTACGGCCATCAGTTCGTCCTTGGTCCACACGTAGTACCTGCCTTCTTCACCTTCCGTGTCGGCATCCAGTGCGCTGAAGAAGGCGCCATCCTTGCCATACATCTCGCGGAAAAGGAACTCCAACGTGCGCTCGACGGTGTTGCGGTACAGCGGCTTCTTGAACGCCTGGTAGGCCTGGCTGTAGAGCGATACCAGTTGGGCGTTGTCGTACAGCATCTTTTCGAAGTGGGGCACCTTCCAGAGCACGTCGGTGCTGTAACGTGCAAAGCCACCGCCCACCTGGTCGAAGATGCCGCCCAGGGCCATCTTGTCCAGGGTGAGTTCCACATGCTGCTTCAATGTGCTGTCGTTGGTGAGCCAGGCGTAGCGCATCAGGAACTCGTAGTTGTTCGGTAGGGGGAATTTTGGTGCCTTATCCGGTCCTCCATGCTTGTGGTCGAACAGGGGTTCCCAGCGTTCCAGCATGTCCGTGAGCAATTCCAGATGCAGCTCACCATCGGTGTCGGGCTCCTCCACCAGGGTGGTGCGGGAGATGCCTTCCATGAGTTGCGACGCGTAGGATCTGGCTCGCCCGGGCTCACGCTCCCACATCTCGTGCAGTTGGGTCAGGACCTGTGTCCATTGCGCCGGGGGAAAGTAGGTGCCGCCATACACGGGCCTTCCGTCCGGCAGGGTGAAGCAGTTCAAGGGCCATCCTCCGCGCTGTGTCATCAGTTGCACGGCGGTCATGTACACCTGGTCCACATCGGGTCGCTCCTCGCGATCCACCTTGATACAAACGAAGTGCTCGTTCATCAGCTTCGCGATGGCCTCATCCTCGAAGCATTCGCGCTCCATCACATGGCACCAATGGCAACTACTGTAGCCCACGCTTACCAGTATCAGCTTGCCTTCATCGCGCGCCTTGGCCAGGGCCTCCTCGCCCCAGGGGTGCCAGTCCACCGGGTTGTGCGCGTGTTGCAGCAGGTATGGGCTGCTCTCCTGTGCCAGACGGTTGGTGTGGCGCGCGCTATCTTGCATTACCGTCATGAACGTTCAAAGGAAACACGCCCTGGTGCGCTACCGACGGCCCTGGGGTGCTGCGCATCAACAGCCACAAGTGAAAGGCTCGGTGCGCGAACAAAGCTGGCCAGGCACCTTGATGGGTTTGGGCGTTTTCGTGGCTTTGGTCAGTTTTTTCACGGTGGTACACTGGACACTGATCCCTGCCGATCCACTGTTCCGCGTATTTCTGGTGCTATGCTTCATGGGCAACATACTGCCTTACGTACGTTCCGGTTCCTCGTTGGGCATGGAGCGGCTGGAATGGTTCCTGTTCAATTTGCTCGCCGTTGGACCGCTTTGCACCGGTCTGCTGCTTTGGTTGAATTTCCTGGGGCACGGCACGGAGGTGATCACCTATCATACGGTGGAAAAGGTGGATATCGGACGGACCAAGGTCACGTACCACTTTGCGGACGGCGCGTTGGAGAGAACACCGTTGGCCCGTTCCGTATACCGTGATCAGGGCGAGGTGATCGGAAGCACGATGCGTATCACCCAAGCTGATGGACTTCTGGGTATACCGGTCATGTTGGAGATGGAACCGGTGGCTTCAAGGCCATGAGCCTTTCTCCACGACCTCCTCCACTTCGAAGGGAAACCGTTTCCGGAGCAATCCTGCCTGGCCCACCACCGTGCCTTTGGCACCCACTCTCAGTTCTTCGGAGAGCGCGCCGCCGATCAGCATCACCAACAGGTTCACACCTTTGAACTCGGCATGCAATGGAATGGCATACAGTCGTGAACTGCGGCGGTCAAGGACCAGTGTACTGTCGAGCATGCCCTTCCCTACGAAAGTGCCATTGAGGAACAGGTCCACATCGGGGTCCTTCACGTGGATCCGATAGCCGTTGGGATTCTCCAATGTTACGTACGCGGTCAGGTCAACGCCCTTCATGTCCAGGTGGCGTATCTCCACATCCGACACATCGTGCATCACCACCTCCTTGTAGGAGAAGCAGCCTGAGAGGAGGAGTGCGCCGGAGAGCAGCGCGAGGAAGGATCGGAGCATGTAGGAGAGCGTGGGAACGATCAGGAGGGGCGAGTGGTGAGTGGGGAGTTGGCAGGCGTCCAACTCACCACTCATTACGCGCTACTCCGAAGTTCCGTTCATCATCGCCGCATAGTGGTGGAAGAACCGCGGTATGGACCGGATGCCCTGGAGGTAATTGAACACACCGAACTTTTCGTTGGGGCTGTGGATGTTATCGCTGTCCAACCCGAAGCCGAACAGGACGGTCTTCAATCCCAGCTCCTGCTCGAAGAGCGCCACGATCGGAATGGAGCCCCCGCCTCGTGTGGGAATGGGCTTCTTGCCGAAGGTCTCTTCCATGGCTTTGCTGGCGGCCAGATACGCAGGACTGTCAATGGGTGTCACGGCCGCTTCACCGCCATGATGCGGCTTCACCACCACCTTCACACCCGGTGGGGCGATGCTTTCGAAATGCTTCTTGAAAAGCTGCGTGATGGCCTCGCTCTTTTGGTTCGGTACCAGGCGCATGCTGATCTTGGCCGATGCTTTCGAGGGAAGCACCGTTTTGGCACCTTCACCGATGTACCCGCCCCAGATGCCGTTCACATCCAGGGTAGGACGAATGCTGCTGCGCTCCTCGCTGGTATAGCCCTTCTCCCCGCGTACGGCATCGACCTTCAGGTCCTTCATGTATTCCTTCTCGTTGAACGGTGCCTCGGCCAGTGCAGCCCGCTCCTTGGCGCTCAACTCCTGTACGGCGTCGTAGAAGCCCGGGATGGTGATGCGGCGGTCGGCATCGTGCAGACTCGCGATCATCTCGCACAGGGCATTGATCGGGTTCGACACAGCACCACCATACACACCACTGTGAAGATCGCGGTCGGGGCCGGTCACCTCCACCTCCACATAGCTGAGCCCGCGCAGTCCGGTATTGATGCTCGGCACATCGTTGGCGATCATGGACGTGTCGCTGATCAGGACCACATCGGCAGCCAGTTTCTCCTTGTTCTTGGCCACGAAGAGGCCCAGATTGTCGCTGCCCACTTCCTCCTCGCCCTCGATCATGACCTTCACATTGCACGGCAGTCCGCCGTTCCGCATCATGGTCTCGATGGCTTTCACATGCATGTAGAACTGGCCCTTGTCATCGGCACTTCCACGGGCGTAGATCATACCGTCCTTGATCACGGGGTCGAAGGGGCCACTGTCCCACAACTCCAGGGGGTCAGGGGGTTGGACATCATAGTGGCCGTATACCAGCACAGTGGGAAGAGCGGGGTCGATGATCTTCTCGCCATAGACGATGGGATGACCTGCGGTCGGGCATATGTCCACCTGGTCCAAGCCGGCTTCAACCATGCGCTTCTTCACCTCTTCAGCACAGCGGGCAACATCGGCCTTGAACTTGGGGTCGGCGCTCACGCTCGGTACGCGCAACAGGTCGATGAGCTCATTGACAAAACGGTCCTTGTTGGACTCGATGTAGGCGTCCAGGGTATCGGTGCTGACCTTCAGGGTTTCCATGGGAGCGAAGGTACGTTTCCGATCGGAGGAGCAAGAGCCAGGGGGACCATGGGCAAGAGGGGCTGCGCTCCCTTCCATGCTCAGGCAACCTGGGGGGTATCGGTGCGGTCATGCAAGCGTCCTGTAGTTCCGTATCCGATCTCCCAGACCATGAAACGTTCCGTTCTGCTCCTCTTTATCGCAATGGTTGTATCAATGCCATTGTCCTGGGGTCAGCTGACGGTGCAAAACACACTTACCCCGGCCGAGTTGGTGCAGAACGTTCTGCTGGGTGGTGGGGTGCAGGCAAGCAATATCACCTTCAATGGCATGGCCGCCAACACCATCCACGAGCAGGTCGGCACCTTCGATGGGACCAATTCCCAGGTCGGCCTCGCCGGTGGAGTGATCATGGCCACAGGGAATATCTCGGTGGCCTTGGGTCCGAACAACCAGGGAGGTGCATCATTGGGAGGCGGGAACTGGGGCTTCGGCGACCCTGATCTTACCGCACTGGGTGGGGTTCCGACCCACGATGCAGCGATCCTGGAGTTCGACTTCATCCCAACGGGTGATACCATTTCGTTCCGCTACGTGTTCGCCAGTGAGGAGTACAATGAGTATGTATGTGCCACAGTGAACGACGCGTTCGGCTTCTTCCTGAGCGGGCCTGGCATCACTGGTCCTTTCACCAACAACGCGGTGAACCTGGCCTTGGTGCCGGGTACCACCGTGCCGATCTCCATCAATACGGTCAACAACGGAACGGTCGGGGCGAATGGTATCGCAAGCAACTGCTCCGATCTGGACCCCCTCTGGCAGCAGAACAATATCCACTACATCGACAATGGTGGAAGTACCACGATACAGTTCGATGGTCAGACGGTTGTGCTCACGGCCTTCGCCGTAGTGGAATGCGGTGTGCAGTACCACATTAAAATGGCTATCGCGGATGGTGGCGATACGGCCTTCGATTCGGGCGTGTTCCTGGAGGAAGGAAGTTTTGCGAGCACTGGTCAGATACAACCCTACCTGGTGGATGCCCCTGGCCTTGTGAATGCCACTACGATGTATCGTGGTTGTGGCCCTTATGAGCTGGTATTCCAGCGCATGGGCGACCTTTCCGATGCAGCGACCATCGACATGTTCATATCCGGGGATGCCGTGGTCGGTGTGGACTATACGCCAGCCCTGCCCATCAGCATCTACTACGGTCCGGGCGAGGAGTTCGTGAGTGTATTCCTCGACGTCCCCTACAGCCAGGCGCCGCTGGTGACCGTGGAGATCCTCATTGAGCAGATCATCCAATGTGCGGGAGTAATACTGATGACATTGTACGAGTTCGATATCATACCACCCCCCTTATTGGATGTCACAACTCAGGATATCAACAGCAACTGCGGGGAGGTGCATACGTTGACCCCTGTGGTGAGTGGCGGGCCTGGCAACTATTCCTATTTGTGGAACACGGGTGATACCACGGCATCCATTGCGGTATCTCCAGGTGTGACCACCACCTATTCGGTCACGGTGAGCGACATCTGCGGCGTGCCTTCTGTTACTGCGGATCACACCATTACACTGCCGGTATACCCTCCCCTGGAGTTGGAGGTGAGCCCGGCCACGGCGATCGATTGCCTGGGCTCGGCGGACATCAGCGTGGTATCGGTGATCGGCGGGAACAGTGTGTTCAGCTATGATTGGACCCTGGATGGTGCTTCGGTGGGCAATACTCCGACGATCAATGTGCCTGCAGGTCCTGCTTCGTGGTATGTGGTCACCGTTACGGAGGGTTGCGGCAGCTCGATCATGGACAGTGTGCTGGTGACCACAGTGCCGTTGGATCCCATCGCGATCGTCACCACACCCGATGCCACGGTGCTCTGCCCGGGGGATAGCACGGTGATGGAGATACTCGACATCACTGGGGGCAATGGTGTGTACACGATCCAATGGACCGATCAAAACGGGCAGGTATTGAGCAACACGAGTGAACTTGAGGTTGGCGTTCCTGCGGACCACACCTATACGATCACCGTGGAGGACCAGTGCGGTTATATCGGCACCACGACGGTCACCACACTGTTGCCGATCTATGCGCCGTTCCAACTGAGCGTTCCTGCGAGCCGCACGATCTGCGCCGGTGATAGCATGCTGTTGCACGCTTCGGTGACCGGCGGTTCGGGTTACTACCATGTGGACTGGCACGGAATGGACTTCACCGACCCGATGCTATGGGTGGCCCCCCTGGAGGAGACCGAATACACCGTAACGGTGACCGACCAGTGCGGGGAGGTACTTGGCCGCAGCTTGGTACTCGATGTGGAGCATGTGTTCACGGACATCGTGGTGACCAACATGGGCCAGGACGATTGGTACCTCCAGGCAGCGACCCTGCCCTATGCGCAGACATGGTTGTGGGACATGGGCGACGGAACACGGTATCGCGGTCACGAGGTGTACCATAGTTATTACAACACGGAGGACCACTGGGCCACGCT
>JBGTIB010000286.1:0-11916 GCA_041745875.1 Flavobacteriales bacterium
GTCGAAGGCGCTTTCCTTTTCGGGGACAATGTGCGTGAGTTGTTCGTTGTCGAGTTCGGTGCTCATGGGCAGGCTCAGCACTTCGTCCATCAGCTGTTCGGTGATGGGCAGATCACCCCGCCGGATGCCATAGCCCTCATAGGCCTTTTGCAGGTGGAGCGGCACCGGGTAGTAGATCATGGCCGGCACGTTGTGCTTCTCCAGATGGGCACGCAATGCATCCCGATGGCCACCCGTGACACGCAACGTGTACTGGTGAAAAACATGGGTGCTGTCGGCGCTTCGCTCGGGGATCCGGACATGTTCCATCCCAACGAAAGCCGCATCGTAGTAAGCCGCAACGGCACGCCGGGCTTCGCCATAGGCATCCAGGCGCCGAAGCTTGATGCGCAGGATGGCGGCCTGCAAACTGTCCAACCTGCTATTCACACCCACCACGTCGTGATAGTAGCGCACTTCGCTGCCGTGGTTGCACACCTGTCGGATCCGCTTTGCAAGCACATCATCGTCGGTGAATATCGCGCCACCATCACCGTAGCAACCCAGGTTCTTGCTGGGAAAGAAACTCGTGGTGCCGATGGTGCCGATGGTACCCGCTTTGGCGCTCGTCCCATCCTGAAAGGTGTACGTGCTACCGATGGCCTGGCAGTTGTCCTCGATCACCACCAAGGCATGTTCCCTGGCGATGGCCTGTATCGCCGTCATATCCGCCGTTTGACCGAACAGGTGGACGGGAATGATGACCTTGGTGCGCGACGTCACCTTGCGCCGCACATCCTCGGGATCGATGTTGAAGGTGCCGGGCAATACCTCGGCGAAAACGGGCTTCAGACCGAGCAGTGCCACCACTTCCACCGTGGCCACGAAGGTGAAGGAAGGGGTGATCACTTCATCGCCCGGCTGTAGGTCCAGCGCCATCATGGCGATCTGCAGGGCGTCAGTCCCGTTCGCGCAACCGATCGCATGCTTCACTCCCAGGTAGGTCGCCAACTCCTGCTCAAAGGACCTTACCTCCGGACCATTGATGAACTGGGCGCTTTGCATCACCCCCAGTACGGCGTCATCGACCTCCTCCTTGATCTTGGCATACTGGCCGACGAGGTCGACCATTTGAATGGGCTTCATGCGCGCGAACCGTCGGCGGACGGGTACTTTTCTGGATCCGGAGCGCGAAGATAGCTTACCCGAACGGCTCCGGTCCAGCAGGTGCACCTTCGCGCAATGCGGCCATGCCACGCATCGTTGGTGCGGGGTAACTTCGCCACCCCATGCGCATGCCATTCCTTCCGCTGGTCCTCGCCTTGCTCGGTCTGGCGACCAGCCTGCACGCCCAGCGCAGCATTCGTGACACATCCATCGCCATCACGGTGGTGAGTGCCGGGTACTCCTACCAATTGCCAGGTGGCGACATGGCCATTCGTTTCGGCGCGAACAGCAACATCAATCTGCATGCGGCACGCAAGTTCAAAAGCAATTACCTCCTGGGGGTCGAAGGCGCTTTCCTTTTCGGGGACAATGTGCGTGAGCCGGGGCTGCTGAAGAACATCATCACCCGCGAGGGACAGATCGTGGACGAGACCGGCGAGATGGCTGACGTATTCCTGTACGAGCGTGGGTGGAGCGCCTTCGTGGTGGCCGGCAAGATCATGCCCGTGGCCGGACCCAACCCCAACTCGGGGATGATGCTCAAATTCGGTCTTGGCTATCTGCGCCATAAGATCCGCATACAGACCCAGAGCAACGAAGTGCCACAGCTGCAAGGGGATTACCTCGAAGGCTACGACCGGCTCAGCGGGGGGCCGGCGGCCATGCTCTTCATCGGGTACCAGAACTTCTCGAACCGTGGCCGCATCAACTTCTTCGTTGGTTTCGAAATGATCGCCGGATTCATCCAGCCCCTGCGTGCCTACAATTTCGATATCGAACGAGCGGATACAGATACACGCTTCGATGCCCTCAATGGACTGCGGGCTGGTTGGTCGCTACCCATCTACAAGAAGCGCGACGACCGATTCCACTTCTGGTGATGCCTTTGTTGATCGACATCGGCACGCGGCTCTACCACCTGGGTATCCGTGCCGCAGCACCCTTCGTGCCCAAAGCACGGCAATGGCTGAAGGGCCGTGAAAACCTCTTCCAGCGGATCGAGGATACCGCACCCGCCCTGCAGGGATGCCTGTGGATGCACTGCGCAAGCACCGGTGAGTTCGAACAGGGAAGACCCGTACTTGAAGCACTGATCGCCCGTGATCCGCATCGGCCCGTGCTGATCACTTTCTTCAGCCCGAGTGGCTTGGATGCCTTCCGCGATCTGCGCCTGCCAGGCTTGCAGGCACACTTGCACGTGGACCACCTGCCCTCTGATCGGGCCGACAATGCCAGACGCATGGTGGTACTATTGCAACCAGCCCTGGCGATCTGGGTGCGCTACGAATTCTGGCAGCACCACCTGCAGGCCTTGCATAGCGCCAAGGTGCCCATCCACCTGCTCTCGGCGATCTTCCGCAAGGAGCAGCCCTTCTTCCGTTGGTACGGTGGTGGCCATCGTGCCATGCTGGGTTATTTCAAGCATCTGTTCGTACAGGACGATGCATCGCGGGAACTGCTCTCCGGGATCGGGGTCAGCAATGTCACTGTGAGCGGGGATACCCGCTTCGACCGGGTGGGTGCCATCGTGGCAGAAGCAGGTGCGCTGGCCATCGCCAAAGCGTTCCGAGGCAATGGGCCCTTGCTGGTATGCGGGAGCACCTGGCCGCAGGATGAGGATGTGCTGCTGGCGGCCTTCAAGCAAATGGACAGCACACCCAAGTGTTTGGTGGTACCGCATGAACTGGATGCTACTCACTTGCAGCACATAGAGGCCGCGTTCCCAAGACCACTGGTGCGCTGGAGCGAACTGGAGGGAGCCACGGAATCAAACATCGCCGATGTGCTGGGAGCGGAACAGGTCGGCACTTTGTTGGTGGACCGTATGGGCCTACTGGCGAGGCTCTACCAACACGGCGACATCGCCTTTGTGGGAGGTGGCTTCGTGGATGGCATTCACAGCGTGCTGGAAGCGGCGGCCTGGGGTGTGCCGGTGATCTTCGGCCCCGATCACCAACGCTTCGCGGAAGCCCATGGCCTCGTACAATGCGGTGGTGGCTTTGCTGTGAAGGATGCGAACGAATTGCGGAACGTGCTGAACACGCTTCTGAAGGATGCCGAAGCCCGGCAACAAGCTGGCATCGCGGCCAGGCGATACGTTGAAGAGCGTACCGGTGCCACACGGCGCGTCGTGGAAGTCCTGTTGCAGAAGACCTGAGGCGCACTACCTTCGGGTGGACACAACGCACACGCCATCATGAGGATAGCACTCCTTGCTCTCTGGGTCTTTTCGCTACCAATGGCCGCAGAGGCCACACACACCCTAGGGGGCGAGTTCCGATACAGCCATTTGCAAGGCCTGACCTACACCGTGGAGTTCCACTACTGGACCTGCCTTGAGTCACCTGCTGACAGACCAGAGCTGATCATCGACTTCGGTGACGGCACCTTGGACACCGTGCCCCGGACCAGTATTGTCGATAACCCCACCGGCCCGGGATGCTGCGGCGTGCGGCATAGTGTTTACGCCTCCACACACACCTATCCTGGAACAGGGATCTACACCTTGACCACGGAGGACCCGTACCGAAGCGGTGGCATAGTCAATATTCCCAACTCCAATTCACAACCGTTCTGCGTGAGCACCAAGCTGATCATTTCGACCGCTGGACCCAACAATTCGATGGTCTTCGGAGCCGGACCCATGGCGTTGGACTACATCTGGAGCACGCTTGTACACGACCCAATGGCCCTGGATCCCGATGGCGACAGCCTGAGCTTCGAGTTTACCACACCCCTTGGTCTCGGGTGTACGTCCATTGCCGGATATACATTCCCTACATCGCAAACGCCAGGTTGGACATGGCTCGATCCGGCCACCGGTTCCTATCACTGGCACCTGCCTCAAATGATCGGTACGTTCGTTATTGCCATAAGTGCCAGGGAATGGCGAATGGTCGGAGGTCAGTGGTATGTAGTGGGCGAGGTGGTACGCGACATGACCATCTGCGTGAACACCCTGCCAACTGGTCTCGGATCGTTCATGAATACCACAGGAACCATGCTTCGCCCCACACTATGCGATGGAACGCTGTGGGTGACGAACCCCGGCCATATTGTGCAACACATGTCCATCCTTGATGCTGCGGGAAGACAGGTGCACCAGTTCCTGGCCCCGATTGGCGAGCACCCGATACAACTCGCGCACCTGGCCAGTGGCATCTACCTACTGCGCGACCAGCAGGGGGTCGTATCCCGCTTTGTCCGGGAATAGGCCGTGCCTTACTCCCCCAACTCGATCTTCACCGGGAGCAGCTTGCTTCCACCCAGCTTCGACGCGCCCAGCACATAATACTCGCTCTTCCCCACTTTGAAGAGCTCGGTGCCCTGGATGTAATCATTGGCGCCGCTGGAACGCAGCACGGCCTTCGCCTTGGCCTCACCACTATCGTCGAACAGCGCGTAGATGGAATAGGAGCGCTTCATGTCGAGATGGCTCTGTTCCTTGTCGTCCTTCTTGCGTCGGGCGGCCAATTCCTCGCTGTCCAGCAGGAAGAGGATCAACTGATCGTCAAAGACCAGCGAGAATACTTCACCCACACGCGGGTCCCAGCTGATGTGCAGGCGGCGGAAGACCGAGTTCCATTCCTCCTTACCTGCAGCATTGGTCCGGATCGCCATGATCGGCCCGTGCATCCAACGTAGATCCGACAGGGCCAGCTTCGTATGCGGCTGGTCCGTACGCAGGTGGTATTCGTTCACTATGAAAAAGCCACCTTTCTCTCGTGGCAGGAGGTTCATGATGCGGATGTCCGTGGCGAGATAGGCATCCTTGGGATCGAAGTCGATCTTCAGGGTGGAAAGCAGTTCCAGCTTCGCTTCGCCGGGAACGATGAAGGAGATGAAATTGCCAAGCGTGGGTTCTCCACGGCCATCCAGTCCACCGTGGACCCCACCTACAGCGATGCGTCCGTCCAATAGCGGTCTGAAGCGCAGGGTCTTGATGTGGCGTTCCTGCGGCAGGCCGTTCACACAAGGGGTCATCTCGTTGCCGTTGATCATGGTGATCTGCAGCGAAGTGGCCGTGGTGTCCTTCTTGTCCGTCACCTTGGTCGGGGCACGCGACACGAAGTATGCATTGCCCAGATTGTCCAACTGCACAGACTCGAAGCGGTAGTTGTTCGGCACGTCCATGGCACGCTTCCACTTCACGTCCATGCCCTTGTCCACCACCACCATCAGATGACGGGTCTTCCCATCGGTGCCCACCACCATGGGGGAGTGCACCAACATCAGGTTCGTGTCCGGAGACAGGGTCGTGAAGAACGGATCGCGGAACGCTGAGCCCTCGGGAATGACGGCACCGGTGCCCTTCACCATGGCATCGAAGGTGGTGAGCGGCTCGAAGGGTGGGTGGTACTTGGTGAGGTTGGGATCGAGGTGCTGCCAATGAAGTTCCACAATGCCTTTGATGGTATCGCGCCGCGCACCGATCATGATCGGCTTTCCACCCAACAGTACAAGATCCTCCAGAAAGATCATCCCTGAAGGCACTTTCAGGACCGGCTCCTGCTGGCGCACCACACCAAGCTTATTGCGATCGTACAGTTCGAAACGTGGCGACATGCGCTCGAACGGCTGTACACCCGGGCCCTCATCGCGTACACGCATCACCATCACATTGCTTTCGCTCACGCGGAAGAAACTGCGCGGCTGACGTTTGTCCTCCGCTTGTGAATCCGTGCTCATACGCACTTTCAGCTTGAGCCGGTCGGCGGTCTGGCCGTTGACCACACCGAATGAGAGCATACCGACGAAGAGCAAGGTGGGGGTCAGGGAACGTCCGGACATGGGAACAAGGGTTTTTTTCAAGCCGCGCAAGATAGTTGTGGATCGGCCACCGCGCCTGACAAGCACCATGCCAGCGCCAGGCATCAAGCCAGTTTGGGGTTGTTCTTGTGGCGATCGGCATCGCGTACGGACTTGTCGATCATCCGTCGTTCCCATGCCTTCTGCAAGTCGGTGCCGGTCTGGTTGGCCAGGGACAACACCACGAAAAGCACATCGGCCAATTCCTCGCCCAGGTCCCTGGCTTTGTCACTCTCCTTCTCGCTTTGCTCGCCGTGGCGCCGGGCGATGATACGGGCCACCTCACCCACTTCCTCGGTCAGCATGGCCATGTTGGTGAGCGGATCGAAATAGCGCACGCCATGGGTCTGGATCCAATCATCAACGGCCCCCTGCAGCTGATGCAGGGGCATTTGGTTCGAACTGTCGGAAGATCTAACTTCGGTCGCCATGCCACGATCTTTTATTCACAAAGGTGCGTTGATCATGGTTTGCCTGGCGTGGGGCATCCTCGGCAATTTCGTTGACCTGAAGGCCCAGGACCAACAGACCCACTTGATCCAGGCTGCCGTGCATGGATTGCACAATGCCCACCATGCGGAGCAGGCAGCACAAATGCTCCGCACCACCAAGGGGGTGCGCATGGCCCGCTTCGATCAGCATACACGGAATATGATGCTGCATGTGGATGCCGGACTGGTGTTGGATCGCGGGATGATCAATGACCTGTTGGAACCCATCGGTGTTTCCGTCAGATGCCTCCAGCGCGAGCCGGTAGGCTCTACTCCCTTCCGCCATGTGAATGCCGATGATTGCCAGGACCTGGCACCCACCGCACGATGATGATGTCCGGACCATACCGGACCAGGCTGTGGATCTCGGTGACGCGCATGGGTGTTGCATGCATCTGTCTGTTGTGGTATCTGCAACATGCACAGGCGCAAACAGGCAACTGCTGTTCAGGCAATGGTACCCCCGGGTGCAACAGTGCGGCATGCCAGATCGCGATCTGTGGGGCCGACCCCTATTGTTGCAATGTGACCTGGGATGTCTTCTGCGGGCAGGATGCCACTACCAATGCCAACGGCGGAGGCACCTGCGCGGGCGTGTCCGATTGCCCCGGCACACCTCCGCCGCCACCGCCAGGGTGCACCAATTATACCATTACAATTACCGGTGGTGTCTTTCCCTCGGAGATCGGATGGGAAGTGATCGGCCCAGGCGGCAGTGCGGCATCCGGTGGCGCGCCAACGACCGTATCGGTATGCTTGGTGGATGGGTGTTATGCCATGCATATGTATGATTCCTTCGGTGATGGCTGGAATGGGGCAACATTCACTGTGAACATGCAACCCGGCAATGCTGTGGTCGCCACAGGAACATTGGCCTCGGGGAGCTATAGTGCTGTGGCCATGTCGCTCGGCGCAGGATGTGAAGTGGTGACCGCGAGCGACTGCACGGAGGCCGTGAACGTGTGTACCAACTTGAGTTTCCAGATCGACCCGAATGGCTACGGCAACATCAATGAGGTACCACCCTTGGGCACTGTGGGAAATCCTGATTATGGCTACTTCCCCAACTACAATCCTTGGGGCACCACCAATGTGGGATGCCTCAGGGCTGGTGAATTGAACAGCACCTGGATGGTGGTGAACATCTGGGAGAGCGGTTGGCTGGAATTCACCTTTGGCGGGTTGGGTACGCAGGCCGGCTATTACGACTGGGCCATGTGGCCCTATGATGCCAACACCTGTGCCCAGATCCCTGCCGGCACCCTGGCTCCCGTGCGCTGCAACTGGAACTATGTGGACTACGGCGGTACCGGTTTGGCCACCACAGCGCCGCCAGGAGGGAGTGCCACCAATTTCGAACCACCGGTCTGGGCAGAAGCTGGACAACAATTCCTGATCTGCTTCAGTAACTGGAGTTCGGTTTTCACCAGTGTACCCTTGGCCTTTGCCGATGGTCCGGGGAATGCTGTAGTGGATTGCCAGGATGTGACCCTTCCCGTGCAACTTGTACAGTTCGATGCCACACAGGTCGGCACTGCAGTGGTCCTGGATTGGACCACAGCGAGCGAACGAGAGACCCACTATTTCGAAGTGGAACGATCGGGCGATCTCGGGTCATGGGTGCCCATCGGTTCCGTGGACGCCGCAGGAACCTCGATCCATTCAGTCGGCTACGAGTTCCAGGACACATCGCCCGTGCGCGGAACCAATTATTACCGGCTGCGGATGGTGGATATCGATGGAACCTTCGAATACTCTCCGGTCCGACAGGTCTTGCTGCATCAGCGCGGCCCTGCGGCATACCCGAACCCCAGCGATGGCACATTGTGGGTACGCCGTGCCGGTGAGCACATCGATGTGGAAGTGTTCGATGCCTTGGGCAGGCAGGTGCCTTATACCACCATCTTGAAGAAGGAAACCCTGATCCAGATCCATCTGGGTTCTGGGAGCAGCGGACTCTACACCATCCGGATCGGCACCCTGCATTCCTACCACAGCGAACGGGTTCTGGTCCACGGCTTCTGACCGTTCCTCACTCGCGCAGTGAGCTGTCGATCACGATCGTGACCGGGCCGTCGTTCACCAGTTCCACTTGCATATTCGCGCCGAACTCACCGGTGCGGACGATGCAACCGGAAAGTTCACGGAGCAGTTGAATGGCCCGTATATAAATGGGTTCGGCTTCTTCGGGGCGGGCAGCGCGGATGTAACTGGGCCTGTTCCCTTTGGAAGTACTGGCCAGCAGGGTGAACTGGCTCACCAACAGGATCTCGCCCTGCACTTGTGTAACATCAAGGTTCATCACGCCTTCCGGATCAGGAAAGATCCGCAGCCGGACTATCTTCCCGAGCAGCCATTCGAGGTCTGCTTCGTGATCTCCTGTTCCGATGCCCAATAGCACCATCAGACCTGTTCCGATGCGGGCATGCTCCTTCCCCCCGATGTGTACCGTCGCACGGTTGACCCGCTGCACCACGGCCCTCATCTCAGCGGATCCGTTGCTTCATGAAGTCCTCCACACGCTGCATGCGCTCAACCTCCGTGCCCCGGCCAGTGATGCCATCGCGCCAGTAGCCATACACTGAGTTGGGCAGCAGGATGAAGTAGCGCTCCAGGTCTTCGGCCATCCTATACATCGTAGGAAAGCCACCTTCCGCACTGCGGTCCTTCAGAAACTGATCATAGTCGGTGAGTTGATCGCCCACCAGAAGCACCACACGATGCTGCCGCCGCACGCTGGCACGGCGGTCGGTCTTGTCGCTGGTCCCTTCCATGGTCATCACGTGGAGGCTGTCGGCCTGGGGGAAACCCAATGCACTGAGGTTGGCGATGGTGACGCCCTTCTCGTCGGCATCGCGGTTGGTGATGTAGAACACTTCGCAACCGCGCTGCACGGCATGGTTCAGGAATTCCAGGGCGCCGGGCAGGGGCTTGGCCTCAGCGCGTGCGGTCCATGCCTTCCACGTTTCCGGTTCGTAGGTGCGCCCGGCCAGGATACACTCCAACTCGTAGGGGCTGTTGTCCAATACGGTCTCGTCCACGTCCACGATCACGGCGGGAGGAAGCGTGTCCGGCAAGGCCAGGTTGGCGTCCAACTTGATCCGGGCGAATGCGTAACCCTGCTCCTGGAGCCAGGCCACTTCAGCCGAGGCGTTCTGGTAAAGTGCGGCGTTGACGTTCTGCTGGGATAGCGCTGCTACAGCGGAAGGTTCTTCAGGGGCAACGGCGCCTCGAGGGCTCGTGCAGCCCACGATCGTGGCCAGCGACAGGAGAATGAAGATCTTACGGTGATGTTCCATGGTGTTCGTTTCAGTCCAGGCGGTAAGGGCTTTCCTCCTGCAATCCATCCATCATATCCAGGTAGCTGTTGTAACGGCTGCCGGCGATACTACCCTTCTCCACAGCAGCGCGTACGGCACATCCGGGCTCCTCCTTGTGCAGACAATTGCTGAAGCGACAATCACCCTTCACGCTGAACATTTCGGGGAATTGATCGCCGATGTCCTGCTCCTTCATGTCCACCAGACCGAAACCCTTGATGCCCGGCGTGTCGATGATAAAGGTGTCCGCAGATCCCTGTTCTTCGGTCCCTGTCCATAGCTCGTACATCTCCGCATTGGTGGTCGTATGCTGACCCTTCCCGGTGGAGAGGCTGACCTCCAGGGTATGCAGGTCCAACGCGGGATCCACGGCATTCACCAAAGTGCTCTTACCCACTCCGCTATGACCCGCCACCAAGGTCACCTTACCGTGCAACCGTTCTTTCAACTCCTTCACGCCCACACCTTTCAGGGCTGAAGTCAGCAGCGTGGGATAACCGGCATGCTCGTACACCTCCTGGTACTCGGCAAGCCGGTCCATGTCATCCTCCGTTAGATCGTCCACTTTGTTGAACACCAGGATCGAAGGCACTTGATAGGCTTCGGCGGTGACCAGGAAGCGGTCGATGAATCCGTACGAGGTACGTGGCCTGGCCACGGTCACCATCAACATGGCCTGATCCACGTTGGCCGCGATCACATGGCGATGGTGGCTCAGGTTCACACTGCGCCGCACCAGGTAATTGCGCCGGTCGTGCAACTCGAAGATCGAACCTGGCAGGTCGGCGGAAAGCTGTGGCTCGAATTCCACCCGATCACCCACGGCCAGCGGGTTCGTGCTCTTCCACCCCTTGATGCGGAGCTTACCCTTGGTCACACAGTGATGCAGCCTGCCATCGTCGCCTCTTACGAGGTAACGGCTTCCGGTACTACGCATGACCAGGCCGGTGTACATGGGCTCCAACGCCAGGTATGCGGCGTGGTGCAAAGATGCGCCTCACGCGGTGTTCGGTAGTTGTATGTGATGGGTCCGCTACTCTTTGGGGAACAAGCCACGCTCGTGCATTCCGAGTTCAGGGTGTGCATCGGTGGTGCAGGGAACGGGACCATGGCATGATCGATGGCTCGTACTTTCGTCCCATGGCCATTTCCGCACGCGGCATCCGCAAGCTTTACGGCGATCAGAAAGCGCTTGACAACGTCTCCTTCGAGATCGGCAACGGTGAAGTGGTAGGTTTCCTGGGTCCCAATGGGGCGGGAAAAAGCACCATGATGAAGATCCTCACGTGCTTCCTTCCACCTTCGAGCGGCGACGCCAGTGTGTGCGGATTCGACATACGCACGCGGAGCATGGATGTGCGCAGCAACGTGGGCTACCTGCCCGAGAACAACCCGCTTTACGTGGACCTCTACGTGCGCGAGTACTTGCATTTCGTGGCCGGCATCCACGGCTTGCGCAACAAGGAGACCCGTGTGAAGGGAATGATCGATCTGGTAGGCCTTGGGCGCGAACAGCACAAACGGATCGGGCAGTTGAGCAAAGGCTATCGGCAACGTGTGGGCCTCGCGCAAGCCATGATCCATGACCCGCAGGTGCTCATCCTGGATGAACCCACCAGCGGTCTCGACCCCAACCAGTTGGTGGAGGTGCGTGGCCTCATCAAGGAGATCGGCAGATCGAAGACCGTGATGCTCAGCACCCACATCATGCAGGAGGTAGAGGCCATTTGCGACAGGGTGATGATCATCGACCGGGGCACCCTGGTCGCCGATGACACGACCAGTTCGCTGCGCAGCGGACCGAAACATCACGAGGCCTTGGTGGTGGAGTTCGATCAGCCTGTACATGCCAATGCCCTCACCGCGATCCAAGGTGTCAAGCAGGCCCTGCATGGTGACGGAAACCGCTGGGTCCTGGCCCATGCAGCATCCGTCGATATCCGGCCTGCCGTATTCAAATTCGCCGTTGAGAACGGTCTACAGGTGCTGGGGCTGCACAAGAGCGAGCGCGGCTTGGAGGAAGTGTTCAAGGAACTGACCGGCAAATAGGCATCACGGCGCAGGTAGTTCCGGTGCCAGGTCGATAACCGTACGGTTCATATCCGGGTATTCGAACCACATTCAATGCCCACAACACTTGGAGTACAATG
>JBGTIB010000287.1:0-1908 GCA_041745875.1 Flavobacteriales bacterium
ACGGGATCATTCTGGGCTTCCCTCCCGGCAACTCAGTGAATGTGGAAGGGGCCGGTCCGGGCAACTGCCGCATCTATGGGCTGAGCTACACGGGGAACCTGACGGCCATGATGGGCGATGACGTGGCCACGGCGGTCTTCAGCGATGATTGTTTCGACCTCAGCGACAACTTCGTGCTTACTGTGCGCGACATGCCCGATGGCGGAACGGTAGCAACCGACGGTGGCGACATCATGATCGAGACCATTTCCGATGATGGCATTCCGGATGTGTTCACGTTCGCACATGTGACCACTAGCACGAGCGCCTATCGCTATGTGGTCACGGATGCCGCTGGGATCATCCTCGGCCTGCCGCCCGGCGACATGGTTGATTTTGAAGGCGCGGGCTCGGGCAACTGCCTGGTCTGGGGCTTGAGCTACACGGGCAATATCACAGCACAGGTGGGCGATGATGCCACGATGGTTCCGCTCACCGATGATTGCTTCGAATTGAGCGACAACACCGTGCTGGTGGTGCGCACGCTGTTCACTGGTGTAAACGAAGCCAAAGCGGTGGACTTCGCCATCTGGCCGGTCCCTGCCAACGAATTGCTCAACGTGCGCACAGCCGATGGCTCGACGATCGAGACAGTGCGCGTGCTGGACCTGCAAGGCCGCGTGGTGCTCTCGCAAAGCGCGAACGCACAAGCCTTGGTGAGCGTGGATGTGGCAGCGTTACCCGTTGGCACCTACGTTATCGACCTGAACACGACAAGCGGCCAGGCACGGCAGCGGTTCGTGAAGCGCTAGCCGAAAGGAGCGCTTAGCTGGCCGATGTGACCAGTGCAGGAGGCTGGACTTGATCGTGGAGAATGTGCGGAACCCGGCTCAGGCCGGGTTCCGTCGTTCATGGCGTATCGCTCGAAAGACCAACACGTGATGCGCTGAATGCAACGGTGCATCGCTGGGCCAGTGCGTACTTCGAGGTCGACCCGCCCCCTTGGTGTCACCCAAGCTTCCACGGCCGGTCATCGTCAAACGCCTTGCAGGGTTGCGCACCGTCACAGTAAAAGCATGCTGTCATGTTAACGACGCTTAAGCATCAAGGACAAGGACCTCGGTAACGCTGTTGGTCTTGGGCTCACCGCACCACGACCACCTTCTGGCTGCTTACGGCAGATCCGGAAGATGCGATCACGTGGTACACGCCTGCATCCCAGCGCTGCGCCGGTATGCGCTGGATTCCATCTGAAAGCAGAGCGCCGAAGACCACACGACCCGAAGCGTCGATGACGTCCACGCGCATCGTTTCGGGAAGTGCGAGCACAAGCACATTATGAACGGGATTGCCAAGGAGAGCCACCGGGCCAGTTCCGCGTTGCACAGCATCCACAGCGGAGATCGTTGAGGTGCCGTCGAAGTCCGTCTGGCGAAGGCGGTAGTAGGAAAGTCTCCGATCCTCCGCAGGGTCTTCCGAGGAAAGAGGAGACCCTGCGTGACGATGGTGGCCCCACTCGCCATACACTGCACCTTACGTTAGCAAGACCAAAGTACATCCCATGTCCGACGTGGAACTGAAGAAACGACTCATCAACCGCATCATGCGGTCGCGGGACAGTGCCTTGTTGCGCGAGGCCTATCGGCTGATGGGCACCGATGCAGCGAAGCTGGAGCCGTACAAGCTCACCAAGGAGCAGCAGACTTCTGTCAATAAGGGTAAGCGGGATATCAAGGCGGGCCGGAAGCTTACCGAGCGCGATGCGAACAAGGCAGTGGATGCCAGACAGCTACCGCCGCTCATTTCATTCCCAGGTAACGGTCCGTCATATCGATGAGGAAAGCTGCGAGTTGCTTGCGGTCTTTCTTCCCGCTCAGTTCGGTGAGCGCGGGCAGGTGCAGCATGGCGAATTCCAGCGAGTGGGCCATT
>JBGTIB010000288.1:0-6848 GCA_041745875.1 Flavobacteriales bacterium
TGCAAGATGACGGAGCCGACATCACCAAGGCCAGGGGTGTAGGTGGTGGTCAAAGAGGACGCATCGCTGAAGGTCCCGCTCCCACCTTGCCAAAGCGCAGCTTCGGTCGCCCCCGAGACATTTCCCTCCAACTGCACTGCCTGCCCGTCACAGATCCCTGTGACCGTGCTGAGAATGTCGACCTGCACCGGATCATAAGGGGCCAGGCAACCGTTGTTCACATAAGTGACAACTGGCACTCCCGGCCAGCTGAACCGCGCCGTGGAACCATCGTTGACCCCACCGAAGCCACCATAGTTCCCGAATGTATTGACCAACATCTGGCGATCATAGGTGCCGGTGTCACCACACTGCGTGGGCAGGTGGGTCATGATCAGGGTTCGCAACGAAACACCACCCACCGGCTGCGGCACGGTATCCACGCCATTGTTGTGATTGGCGAAGTGACCATTGGAGTTGCCCGCTTCCTGGAAGGTCATGTACACCGTATCGCCCAAGGCAATGAATGAATTCCCTGCAACACACATCGCCGTGCTCGTTACCACGATCACCGGACTACCCGGGGGAATGATCCCACTTGGTGGTTCGATCAACCAGCCACAGCCGGCAATGGTCCCGTTCATGGTGGCCGTGAGTTGCGCGGTCAGGGCGCTCTGTTCGAAGCCGCGCCAGGGATTGTTGGGCCACTGGATGTCGATGTCGGACAGGGCGATCGCGGCCGGACCGGTCCGGAAGCGGAACATTTCGTTCTGCCCCTCCGTGCTTCCGGGGCAGAGGTCGACCGGGTTGCAGGCATCCACAAGGATGCTCTCGATCTCGAAGCATTTGGTCGGCACCTGTGCGAGCACGGCGGACGAAAGCACAGCCATGCCCACACAGAAGGCATAGCTCATCAGGGACGGACGTAATTTCATTCAGTATGGCAAGGGGTACAAAGGTCGTAGCGGGCGCCGAAGGGCAGGTTGTGTGAATGTCACTGTAGCATGAACAGCACAACGGGCATTCAGTTCAACAGGCTGCTTTCCCCCCAGAAAAAGCAATGCTCGGGGTCATCGAGCACATGGCCTATCGGACTGCGGTACTCCGCCTTGAAGCGCACGGACAGTTCCTCCAAGGCAGCGTCGTCCTGGTCCCAGGCATTGTGGAAACCAAGCAGCATGCTGAAGATCAGGGTGCGCAACGATCGTGGCATCAGCGAAAGGACCGTCCGGTGATATTGGCGGCGGGATGGTGAAGGTACATTGCGCTACTTCGGTCATGGCACCATCCGTGTGTTGCAGTTCTGTCCCGATGTCGTTCGAACGAACTTCCTTTTCATTCCGAATGAGGCATTCTCCGTACCGCATATATATTTCGCCCATCTTCGGCATTCGCGATGCGCTCCATTACCGGATCATTTCGAGCCATGGCAGGCAACGCATCACAGCATCATGAGCAAACGACCGATCAGTGACTTCATCGAGAAGTATTACCTCCACTTCAATGCTGCGGCACTGGTGGATGCTGCAAAGGGCTACAAGGAGCACCTGGCCAAGGACCGGAAGATGATGATCACCCTCGCCGGTGCCATGAGCACGGGTGAATTGGGAAAGATCCTCGCCGAGATGATCCGCCAGGGCAAGGTCGACATCATCAGTTGCACCGGAGCCAATCTCGAGGAGGATGTGATGAACCTTGTTGCGCACGACCACTATGAACGGATCCCCAACTATCGCGACCTTACCCCCGAACAGGAGCGCGCCTTGCTGGACCGTGGCATGAACAGGGTGACCGATACCTGCATCCCCGAGCATGAGGCGTTCCGCCGTCTGGAGAAGCACGTGACCGACCTGTGGACCGCCGATGATAAGAGCGGCAACCGCCGCTTCCCGCACGAGTATTTCTACGCCATGATCAACAGTGGCGTGTTGCAGCAGTATTACCAGATAGACCCGAAGGACAGTTGGATGGTGGCCGCTGCCGAACGCAACCTGCCGATCATCTGTCCAGGTTGGGAGGACAGCACGTTGGGCAACATCTTCGCGGGCCACTGCATCACAGGCGACTGCAAACCCGGCATGATGAAGAGCGGCATCGAGTACATGATGTTCCTGGCAGAGTGGTACACCAACAATTGTGATCCGGATGGTATCGGTTTCTTCCAGATCGGGGGCGGGATCGCCGGCGATTTCCCCATTTGTGTGGTGCCCATGCTACACCAGGACCTGCAACGTGGCGGCATCCCGTTCTGGAGCTATTTCTGCCAGATCAGCGACAGCACCACCAGCTACGGAAGTTACAGTGGAGCGGTGCCCAACGAGAAGATCACCTGGGGAAAACTGGACATCGATACCCCGAAATTCATCATTGAAAGTGACGCAACGATCGTTGCACCCCTCATATTTGCCTACGTCCTCGATATGTGAGACCAACCCAACACCTCCGCCGGGCTTCGGCGTTCACTGCATGCAGCGACTCATACGCTCCTTCAACACCTTGACCGACCAGCTCAAGGACACCTTACAGGAACAATATCCTGATGGCATCGACGCCTCGCATATCAAGAGCATCCCCACAGCCAAAGGGGAGATCCTGCGGGTGATCGAGTTGCGCACGGCAGAAGCCCTCTATTTGATCAAGATCAACAGTGAGAGCCGGGCGGAGATCGAGGAGTTCCTCGATCAGGATGAGAGCGCAGCCGAGGAGGGCGATACCGACAGCGCGATCGACGACAACAGCACGGAGATAGAAAGTGACGATGTGGAAGAGGAGGATGAAGAGGAGGACGATACAGCGGAAGCCGACGCCGACGCCGGTGATGAGGATGAGGACGAGGATGAACTTTGACCGTATCGGATGGCCATCGGCCACGATCTGCTGAGCAATGGAATACGGTCCATGACCGCTTGATCACGGGTCGTATTTACTTTGGTGGCAAACCTGATCCCCCATGGAAGGCCGTTTCCACCTCGCATTCGCCACTACCGACCTCAAACGCATCAAGGCCTTCTACGGCAGCTTTTTGGGCTTGAAGGAAGGCCGCAGCGCTGCGACCTGGGTGGACTACGACTTCTTCGGGCACCAGCTCACCATCCAGGAGGTGCCCATGATGATCAAGACCGCCCGCGTGTACAATCCGCATAGCAACGTGCCCGCCAATCACTGGGGGGTGGTGCTCAATATCGCAGACTGGCGCCGGCTGCGCGATAAGCTGAAGAAGTTGGGCATCCCATTTCACATCGAACCGAACACGGTAATGAAGGGTGAGGTGGGCGAACAACGCAGCCTGTTCATCGAGGACCCTGATGGCAACGCGATCGAGTTCAAGGCGATGTTGGAGGATGGGAACTTGTTCCGGAAGGGATGAGGGCGAAGCACGCGCTTTGGCTCTGGCTGATCGGCACTACCATGCTGTACTTGTCCTCGTTCGATACCTTCCAATTTCAGCAGGCTATCCTGCGCATTATTGGCTTCGGTTTGGAATGGCTTGGCTTGGTCGTGCTGGTGATCAAAGTGTTCCGGCACCCTGAACTGAAGGCCTTCTTGAACACATGATCAAGTTGCCGAAGGCCAAATACGCGGTTATCGGATATCTGCTCGCCGTGGTCATCTTGCCCATACTGGCAGTGGTCATCCCTTTGTTCAAAGTGCCCTCCTGGCCGAGCTTCGAAACGATGTTCACTGTGGTATCCGCAGTGAAGCTGCTATCGGTCGCCCTGTTGGCGATCAAGGTGATGCGGTATGAGCGGTTCAAGCAGTTCCTGGAGAGCTAAGCCTTCATCTTCTCCGGATCCTGGCGCGAATCGAAAATGTCGGATACCCAGATCCGGTCTTCCACCACGCGATAGATGATCTTGAAGTGGCCCACGACAACCCGACGGTGACCAAGACCGAGGTGCGCCAACTGCTCTTCGATCGCTCCCCCTCCGGGATACTGGACCAAGCGGTCGATCTCCGCGAATATCTCATCGACCATTGCCTGCATCCGTGTCTGGCTCATTGTGTTCTTTCGGAACTCAAGCGCGGCATCCAAGCTCTCCAAGGCCGGATCGGCAACTATCCATCCTTGCACTTTGCTCCGGGCCATCACTTTCCATACTTCCGGGCAATGCGCTCCTGGACCAGGTTCTTGGCCTCCTCAGCTTCCCGATAAAGACCCTTGGCGATCGCTTGCTCGCCTTCGGAAACACGCTTCGTGAGTTCCTGACCACTTCCGTCTGGAGCCAACAGTAATTCGATCTGTCGAAGAATTTCGAGATCATCTTGTGCTCCGATCATCTTGATCAGGCGCACTTTGAGCTGTTCTGTGGTCATGGTCGGGTCTTCATTGATACCTTCAAAAGTAATCCACGGGAAAAAGGAAAGGCGCCCGCACGGACGCCTCCATGTTGAAGTGAACAGTTGATCAGCGGTAATCCCGCTGCGCCACCAGATCACCGATCTCGTTGTACTGCTCCCCGTGGGTGAGCACGCCGTTGCTGTAGCGCAACTGGCCCAAGGGCTTGTCAGCCTCGGTGCGGAACTCCCACACACCCTGGCGGGTGCCGTTGCGGAAAGTGGCCCGGGTCAGCAAGGCGCCGGTGTCCGTGTACTGCTTCCACAGGCCATCGAGCTTGCCATTGCGGTAGCTGCCCATCTCCTTCACCCGGCCATTCTCGTAGTAGGTGATGAAATGGGTACGGTCGCCCTGCGTGTATCCGGTGGATCTAAGATTGCCGTTCGGCCAATGCTCCTGGCCCAACAGCACTTGTGCCTGCGTGGCCGAGGCCAGCAGCAGCGCGAGGGTGAGGAACAGGGTACGCATGGTGAACGGGTCTTTGGAACGTTGAACGCTCAAAGATAAAACAAGGTTCACCAGGTGTTAACATTGGCGTAACATTGAAAGGATGAACGGGCGGGTGTTGATGGCGGAGAGTGGCGAGTAGCTAGTGATGAGTGGCGCGTGGGGTGCCCCGGAATGACCGTAGGCGCCCCACTCGCACTCGGCGGGCGGGCCCTGCGGGCAGCCACTCGCAACTCGCCACTAAAACGCCAGCCTCCCCTGCTGCTCCATGGCGAGGCGCAGCTGGCCCACCTCCTTGCGCAGTTCCACCACGCTGCGGGCCAGTTCGTCACGGCTCATGTTGGGTTCGGGCAGTTCGGCACTGATGAAGTGGACGAACTTCCAGATCTCCAGGATGCTGCCCACGGCCACCTCGTAAGGGCTGTAGAGCGGGTTGGTGCTGCACAGCAGCAGGTTGCCTTTCTCCTTCAGTTGGTTATACAGCACCTTGAAAACGATGCCCTCGTCCTTGGTGACCACGATGTAGGGCTGGCCATCCCGGATGGTCTGCCAGTTCTGCACGTACTCGCCGGTGACCCAGGAACCGTCGCTTACCGGCGGCATGCTATCACCGCTGATCTGGAAGGTGCGGTACTTCCGGTCCCTGCTGAGGAAGGGCATCTGGAAGGTGGGCAGGATGCTGATGTACTCCGGATCGGCGTAGCCGGCGGCGTACCCGGCCTTGGCCTTCTCGGGCACCAGTTCCACGTTCTCGCGGTCCTCCTTGTCCACCGTGGTGGCCAGCACGCGCAGGCGCCGACCGCTGAGGTCCACGTCACCACCGCGCTCCAGGATGCCGAGTTGGCTTTCGCCGAGGGCTGTAAGGTCATCCTTCAGCAGGCGATCGATGTTGACCTTGTAGTACTCGCTGATGCGGATCAGCAGGTCGAAAGGCGGTTCGGCACTGCCGTTCTCGTAGCCGCTGTAGCTGGAGCGCTTGATGTCCAGGCCGGCGGCCACGTCCTCTTGTGAGCGACCACGGCGCGAGCGGAGGAGCTTGATGTTGGGACCGAAGAGTGGGTTTGTCATGGTGTGTGGGATTGTCTTATGTCCTATGACTGTTGACGATCGCTCTGATCCGGAGTTGGATCAAACTTCTTGGGGTTTGAAGCCAATCTGCGTACGTGGCTCCGATGGCGGAGTGAGCAGTTGTTTGAGGTATTCGAAGATGGTCTGGATGTCGGTGCCGTGCTCTCCTATCCGTCGCTCTAATTGCTCCAGGCGAAGGAGGATGTCCTTATGGGCGAGCATCACCTGACGCATGCGCACGAAGAGGTCGATGATCCTTATGCTGACAGCGATGGCGCGCTCACTGCGGAGTACGTTGGCGAGCATGAGGATGCCATGCTCCGTAAAGGCGAAGGGCGGGTACTTTCCATGCTGGCCCTGCTTTAAGGTCGCATTTTGCGACCTTAAAGCGTGATCCTCCTCCAAGGTGAGTTCGAACATGAAGACCTCCGGGAAGCGCTCCATGTTACGGCGCACCTGTTCCTTGAGACGCTTGACCTCGACGCCGTAGAGTTCGGCCAGGTCGCGGTCCAGCATGACGCGCTGGCCCCGGATGAAGTGGAGCTTGCCCAGTAGTTGCTCATCGGAGAGCACAGGACCCGCATAGTCGGTGGGTGGTTCCGCCACGACGATATGCTCCAAGGGCAGGAGGTCCGTGTGGGGGGAGTTGCGGGGGAGTCCTCCTACGCCAGAGGCTTCGGCAGGACGAAGTCCACCTACGCCAGAGGCTTCGGCAGGACGAGGGTTCATTGCCAGGGTTCCCATCATTTCGATGATCAGTTATCCGACGGACAAATGTAATGACTAAATTACTGACCGCAATATGACGGTTATATTGTCAACACGGAACTCTTGGTGGGACGGGAACTTCCGCCAGGGATGGGAGCGGCAGCCTGCCGATGGCCGGACCTGCGGGCGGGTGCAGCGAGGAGGCGACCGAAGGAAGCCACCGGAGCGCCCCGACCGCTGGGCCGGACAAGGCAGCTATAGCGGACAGCCCGTTAAGGCGGCCAAATACGGCCTCACCCCCGGCCCCTCT
>JBGTIB010000289.1:0-26596 GCA_041745875.1 Flavobacteriales bacterium
TGAGGAGCGACCCGCCAGGGATAGTCCGATGAACGACGGATGATGATGGCAGGGGTGGGCAACCGCCTCTCGCCATCATCCGGAGTTCCTCATGCCTAAAAAAACCTGACCATCAGACTTGCGTATGTCATAGAATAAAGGTCCGATACATATCGGTCCGATAAGGATCCCCCCTCTTGTATAGGGGATCACAGCGGTAATATCGGCGACAGGTGCCACAACCGCCGCATGTGTATGTTTGGCCGCTCCGGGAACAGCATGCGGGAGACGGCCTTCATCCATCGCAACAAGGCGAAGTGGCAGCGTTTGGAAACAGCGCTGGACGGGCTCTCGGCCTTCAGTGGCGAGGAGCTCTCCGAGTTGTACATCCAGCTGAACGACGACCTCTCCTACGCCCGCACCTTCTATCCCGAAGGCAAGCTGCCCACCTACCTCAACGGGCTGGCCTCGCGTCTGCACCACCACATCTACCGCAACCGCCGCACCCAGCGCGGCCGCTTCATCACCTTCTGGCGCGAGGAGGTGCCCCTGGCCATGGCCGCCACGCGCCGCGAACTCGCCCTCTCGGCCACCATCTTCCTGGTCGCGGTACTGATCGGTGCGGCATCCGCCCGGCACGATCCCACCTTCGTGCGCATCATCCTGGGCGATGAGTACGTGGACCGCACACTGGACAACATCGAGCGCGGCGAACCCATGGCGATCTACGGCTCCATGAACGAGGGCATGATGTTCCTCGGCATCACGGCGAACAACATCCGCGTGTCGCTGCTGGCCTTCGCCCTGGGGCTCTTCGTCTCCTTCGGCACGGGCTACATCCTGTTCGTGAACGGCGTGATGCTGGGCTCCTTCCAATGGTTCTTCCACGAGCACGGCGTCCTGCAGGAAAGCCTGCTCACCATCTGGGTGCACGGCACCTTGGAGATCAGTGCCATCGTCATCGCCGGTGCGGCGGGCCTCACCCTGGGCAACAGCTTCCTGTTCCCGGGCACCTACACCCGCACGGAAAGTTTCCGGCGCGGGGCCAGGCGCGGCCTGAAGGTGGTGGTGGGCCTGGTGCCGGTGTTCATCGTAGCGGGCTTCCTGGAGTCCTTCGTCACCCGCCACGCCTTGACGTTGCACCCCGCGGTATCCATCACCATCATCACCACATCGCTCGCCTTCCTGACGCTTTACTTCATCATTCTTCCATTCCATGCAGCACAACGCGCCGGTCGTCCTCAAACAGGTCCGTGATCTCGGGGAGATCATCACCGATACCTTCCGCTTCCTGAAGGAGAACTGGCGGCCGCTCTTCCGCGCCATCGGCACCCTGTGCCTGCCGGTGGCTTTGCTATCGGGCTTCATCATGGGCAAGAGCCTGGGCGATCTGCAACTGATGCTGCAGAACTTCTCCGAAGGAAACACCGACATGGCAGTGTTCGAGACCATGGTGGGCCGCTTCCTTCCCATGGTGCTGGGTTACGGGCTGTTCATCCTGGCCTACCTGGTCTTGATCGGCATCGTGCACGAGTACATGCGCGCCTACCAGCTGGGGGAGCACCACGGCATCACGCCGGGCGAGCTCTGGTCCCGCGCCTGGCCCCAGTTGGGCAGTTACTTCGGTGCCACCTTCCTGTCGGGCCTGCTGATCCTGCTGGGCTTCGTCCTCTGCATCCTGCCGGGCCTCTACCCGCTGACGGTGCTGGCCCTGGTGCAGGTGTGCCACGCCATGGAGCGCACTGGAGGGGGCGGCGCGTTGTCGCGTTCCAACACCTTGGTGATGCACCAGTTCTGGCCCACGCTTGGTCTGGTGCTGGTGGTCTACATCCTGCAAGCGGTGCTGAACGGCCTGCTGAACCTGCCGTTCTCCGTGGTGAGCGGCGTGCTGGAATTGAACAAGATGGGCGTGCCCATCGGCGGTGGCGACGAACAGCTGCCGTTCTGGTACGCCACCTTCACCGCGCTGAGCACGGCCTTTCAACTGATGACCACCATGCTCGTCTACCCCATCGTGGCCACGGCCCTTTGCCTGAAGTATTTCACACTGATCGTGGAGCATGAAGGGGCCGGGCTGGCGGAAAAGATCCAGGGCTTCGAACAGGCCTGATGCGATGCGGCGCGCGCTCACCCAGCTGGTCCTGATCTGCTGCCTGGCCCTGTCGGCCGGTGCATCGGTGCCGGACGAGCCCGTGGAACTGCGCCGCTTCGACGCCGAACAGGTGGAGCGCTACCGGGCCGACCCCGCCTATGCCTACGAACGGGAACTCACGCGCGAGCCATCGCTGTGGGAACGCTTCAAGGAGTGGCTTGCCGGATGGTTGGAACAACTGTTGGGCAGCCGGGCAGGCGGTTTCATGGTCAACAACCTGATCTACCTGCTGATCGTGGTGGCACTGGTGATGGCCGTGGTGCTACTGGCCAAAGGCCCCTTGCGCAAGGTCTTCCAGGGTGCGCCGCGTTCGCTGGGTGAAGTGAACATGGTGGAAGAGGACATCCGTGAACTGGATCTGCCTGCGATGATCGCCGAGGCGGAGCGCGATGGCGACCTGCGCCGGGCCATCCGTCTGCACTACCTGCTGGTGCTGCGCCTGCTGGTGGACCGCGGCGTGCTCACGTGGTCGCCACGCCACACCGACCGCGACTACCTGGCGCAGATCGCCGATCCCACCCTGCGGGCCCGTTTCGCCCAGGCGGCACGGGTGTTCCAATGGACCTGGTACGGGCATGCGGAAGTGTTGCCCGCACGCTATGCGGAGTTGCGGCTTCCCTTCATCCAGTTCGAACAAGCCACCCCCGCATGACGCGTTCGGAGAAACGCCTGCTCTGGGGACTGGGCCTGCTGATGCTGGTGCTGTCGCTGCTCGAAGCTTCCGTTCCGGGATCGGTGGATTGGAGCCCTTCCTTCTCCCGCGAACACAGCAAGCCCTATGGTTCCAAGCTGGTGTACGAAAGGCTGCGCGACCTTTTCCCCGAGGTACGGTCCGTAAGTGGTCCGCTGGAGGAAGTGCATCTGCAGGACCACCCGGACGGAGCGGTGAACCGCATCTTCCTGAACGCCTGGATCCGGCCCGATGTCGTGGAGACCGAGCATCTGCTGTGGCTGGTGGAACAAGGCGACCGGGTGTTGATCGCGGCGGAAAACCTCAGCGGTCCGCTGGCCGACAGTCTCGGTGTGGAGATGGACCTGCGCATGACCGGCCCATTGGTGGATACGATCGACATCCGCTTCGTGGGCGACCCACGCATCGCCCAGGGCACCTTCCGCTATGCGCGCGGGTTCCGGCCCAACTACTTCAGCGCCTACGACAAGGAACGCAGTCGTGTGCTGGCCGTGGATGGGGCCGCCAAACCCGTGTTGCTGGAGGTATCGCATGGTGCCGGACGCTTCGTGTTGTGCAGCACGCCGCTGGCCATCACCAATCACAACCTGTTGAAGGCCAACAACGGCACCTACCTCGCGGGTGTGCTGAGCGTGCTGCCGCCCTGGCCCGTGGTGTGGGACGAACAACACAAGGTGGCCCGTGCGGAAGCCTCCACACCCTTGCGCTGGCTGCTTTCGCAATCCGCTTTGCGCTGGGCCTGGTTCCTGGGGCTTGGGCTGTTGGTGCTGCACATCCTGGTGCATGTGCGCCGCCAGCAACGGGCGATCCCCGTGGTGCAAGCGCCGCGCAATGCCACGCGCGAACTGGTGCACACCATGGGCCGTCTGCATTGGTACAAGGGCGACCATGCCGATCTTGCCCGCCGAATGATCGCCCACTTCAAGGAGGAAGTGCGCCAGGCCACCTACCTGCGCACCTTCGGCTATGATAACGCCACCACGTCCCACCTGGCTGCGAAGACCGGCCTGGATCGAGCGGAGGTGGCGCAGCGCCTGCACACCCTCGAACGGATCGAACACACCGCACACCTCAGCGAGCACGAACTGCTGAAGCTCAGCAACGAACTGCACGCTTTCAGTCAACTGATAAGACCCCATGGAACAGCCACTCCTTCCCGATGAACCCGTGAACGGCGACAGCACGGCCGGTGCGCCATTCACGCCCACCCTGCCGCTGACGCAATTGCAACAAGCCGTGGAGCGCCTGCGCGGCGAGGTGCGCAAGGTGATCGTGGGCCAGGAACACATGGTGGACCTGCTGCTGGTGGCGCTGCTGAGCGATGGCCATGTGCTGATCGAGGGCAACCCCGGCCTGGCCAAGACACTCACCGCAAAACTGCTGGCGCGTTGTGTGCGCACGGGCTTCTCGCGTGTGCAGTTCACGCCGGACCTGATGCCCAGCGACCTGATCGGCACCAGCGTCTTCGACCCGCGCACCACCGCCTTCGAGTTCCGCCCCGGCCCGATCTTCAGCAACATCATCCTGGTGGACGAGATCAACCGCGCGCCGGCCAAGACGCAGAGCGCGCTCTTCGAAGCGATGGAGGAACACCAGGTGACCGTGGATGGCACCACCTATCCCCTGGCACCACCCTTCATGATCGTGGCCACGCAGAACCCCATCGAACAGGAGGGCACCTACCGCCTGCCCGAAGCACAGCTGGACCGCTTCTTCTTCAAACTGAACGTGGACTACCCCACGCTGGAAGAGGAGATCGCCATCCTGGAGCGCGCCGGTCAGGGACTGGAGCTGCTCCGCGTGGATCATGTGAGCGCGGTGCTCACCACCGAGGAGTTGATCGCCAGTCGCGCCATGGTACAGCAGGTGCGCTGCGACAGCAAGCTGGTGCGCTACATCGCCACCATCGTGGACCGCACACGCCACGATGGTGCCTTGATGCTGGGTGCTTCGCCGCGCGCCTCCCTGGCCATGCTCACCGCATCGCGCGCCCATGCCGCCATCGATGGGCGCGACTTCGTAACGCCCGAGGATGTGCAGGCCATTGCACCGCATGTGCTGCGGCACCGCGTTCAGCTCACGCCGGAACGGGAGATGGAGGGCCTCACTCCGGACCAGGTCATCGGCATGCTCGTGGGTGGCATTGAAGTACCGCGCTGATGTTCGAGCTGCGTTCGGTGTTCCTGACCCGGCGCACCTTCCTGATCGGATGGGCGGTGGTGCTGCTGCTGGTGGGAGGATGGCTGTGGCAACCCGCCTTCGTCCTCGGGAAGATCGCACTGTTGCTGCTGGTGGCGGTGCTGGTGGCGGAGATCTTCATGCTCTTCGGCCGACGCACCGGCTTGAAGGCCGAGCGACGCACACTGGAACGATGGAGCAACGGCGATAAGAACCCGGTCACCATCGTCCTTTCCAGTGCCTTTGGCATGGACATGCATGTGCGCGTGTTGGATGAACTGCCGGTGCAGTTCCAGCGGCGCGACCTGGTGTTCCATGCGGACCTTCCAGCCTGGGGCAGACGCGAACTGGACTACACCGTGCGACCCGTGCAACGCGGCGTATACCGATACGGTGCGGTGAACGCCTTCGCAAGCACGCCGCTTGGTTTCGTGGAACGGCGCTTCACCCTCGCACAGGACCAGGAAGTGGCGGTCTACCCCTCCTACCTGCAACTGCGGCGCTACGAATTGCTGGCGATCAGCGACCGGCTCACACTGGCCGGGATCAAGCGCGTGCGGCGTGTGGCACAACAGGCCGAGTTCGAGCGGATCAAGGAATACGTGTCAGGCGACGACCGAAGGACCATGAACTGGAAAGCCACGGCGCGCCGGGGCCGGATGATGGTGAACCAGTACCAGGACGAAAAGGCACAACAGGTTTTCGCGCTGATCGATACGGGCCGTGTGATGAAGATGCCCTTCGATGGCCTCAGTCTCCTGGACAGGGCGATCAACGCGGCGCTTGTGATCGGCAGCATCGCCATGCGCAAGGAGGACCGGGCCGGGGCGATCACCTTCTCCAACACGGTGCACGATGTCCTGCCCGCGAGCCGGCAACGTGGGCAGATGGCGCGCATCCTGCAACTCCTCTACGCCCAAGGCACGGACCATCGCGAGACCGATATCGAGGCACTGTATGTGGCCGTGAAGCGCAACATCCACCAGCGCAGCCTGTTGTTGTTGTTCACCAACTACGAAAGCCAGCAGGCCCTGCATCGGCAATTGCCCTATCTGCAACGCCTCGCCACACAACACCTGGTGGTGCCGATCTTCTTCCTGAACACGGAGATCGAACAGGACCTGCACCAGAAGCCCGGCAACACCGAGGAGGTCTATGTGCATACCATGGCGGCCAAGGCGATGCACGACAAGCGCCTCATCGCCCGCGAGCTGGAGCGCCACGGCATGCCCGCCATCCTGTGCCGACCGGATGATCTGACAGTGAGTGTGATCAACCGGTATCTGGAGATCAAGGCAAGGGGGATCTTGTAGGTTCCTGCCTGGGCAACTGACCGGCATCAGGTGCCAACAGCAGGGAGCTTCCGAACTTCGCGCATGAAGACGACCGAACGCAAAGTGAGCGCCACGCTGGATGGTGCGCCTTATGCCACCCGTTTGCGTGCGCGCGGGTTGGAATGGATCTCCGATGAACCCCTGGACCATGGTGGTGCCGACCGCGGTCCTTCGGCCCATGAAATGTTGCTGGGAGCCCTGGCCGCCTGCACGGCGATCACATTGCGCATGTATGCGGATCGAAAGGGATGGGAGGTGAAAGGGATCACGGTGCATGCCGATCTGGTGCGCACCCAGGAAGGGCGTGAGGTGGAAAGCCGGATCCAACTGAACGTGGAATTGCCCGGAACGATGTCCGCCGAACAACGCGAGCGCATGTTGCAGATCGCAGCAGCCTGTCCGGTCCACAGAACATTGCAAAGCCCCATGCACATCAGCATCGGATCGACCGGCTAAGCACATTCCATGGCAGCACGGTCGGCTCAACGTTCCGCAACTTCGCGCCGCTGTTGAACTTCATCCTGACAAGCGCATAGGCAAGGCCTACCTTTGCACCTCGTATATTCCCCGCTCCGATCCAATGTTCTACCCCGATCCCGATCGCGTTGTCCTCAGTCCCGCGCAAAAGGCGCGAAAGGTCAATCACGACCCGGACCTGTACGGCACCTTCGCGGAGATCGGCGCCGGGCAGGAGACCGTAAGGCATTTCTTCCGTGCGGGCCGTTCGTCCCAGACCATCGCCAAGGCGATGAGCGCCTACGACAAGGATTTCAGCAATGCGATCTATGGTCCCGAACCCGGGAACCGCTTCGTGTGCGAAAGCAGGCTGAAGAACATGTTGCGCCACGAGTACGGCCTGATCGTGGACCGGCTTTCACGCGCCGATCACCCCACGAAGAAGTTCTTCACCTTCGCCAATACCATTGCCACCAGCACCTTCGAGCGCAAGCACAGCGGCCATGGCTGGATCGGCGTGCGCTTCCAGAACTCACCCGAGGAGGCCACCAGCGATGTCATCATCCACATCCGCCTGCACGACCCCGACATCAGTGTGCAACAGGAGAACATCGGTATCCTGGGTGTGAACCTGCTACACGGTTGCCTGTTCGAGAACGCATCGCCGGACAACATCATGACCGGCCTGTACGACAACGTGAGCAGGCATGTGGTGGAGATCGACATGATCCAGATGAACGGGCCGGCGTTCACCAACGTGGACAACCGATTGCTGAGCCTGCAGCTGGTGAAGCGCGGGTACACCGATGCCGTGATGTTCGGTCCCGATGGGCAGAACCTCCAGGCTAGTGAAGTGCTTTACCGCAAGAACATCCTGGCCATCCGCGGCAGTTTCAGGCCGGTGACCAAGGTGAACATCGACATGATCATGAACGGCTACAACATGTTCATCCGTGAACAGCGTGTGGACCGTAGGAACCTGCAGGTGCTGTTCGAGATCACCTTGAACAACCTGCGCGCCGATACAGGTGATGTGGACGAGAAGGACTTCATCGACCGGGCCGATATCCTCTGCTCCCTGGGCCAGACCGTGCTCATCAGCAACTACCAGTAGTACTACAAGCTGGTGGAGTATTTCAGCCGGTACACCAAGGCACGCATGGGCGTGATCATGGGTACCAACAACCTGATCGATGTATTCGACGACAAGTATTACCGCCACCTGAACGGAGGCATGTTGGAGGCCTTCGGGATCCTCTTCACGCGCGACCTGAAGATCTATGTGTATCCGAGCAGTGCCAGGGTGGGCGATGAGACCATGACCACCACGAACACACCGATCCACCCACGCCTGAAGCCGCTCTACGACTACCTGCTGTTCAACAAACGCCTGGTGGATATCGAAAGCTTCGACCCCACCGTGTTGCATATCTTCAGCAAGGAGGTGCTCGATATGATCCGCACCGGCAAGCCCGGCTGGGAGGAAATGGTGCCGCCCTATGTGGACAACATGATCAAGGACAACAAGCTTTTCGGCTACGTGCCCAGTCAGCAGGACGTGCTGGCGCAGGAAAGGAAAGTCCGCGCCAAAGTATAGGGTCCCAAGCAAAGGATCGTTGGATCCCAATTTCGACATTCATTCCGGATCGGACCTTGATCCTGTGATGCGTATCATGTGGCCATGTTGGGTCGATCGATCTTCTATTCCCTGATAGCCATTTCCTGCGACCATAAGGAGATGGAGATCACGGACAAGCGCCCGCGCAACAGTGCGGTCGTGCGCGCCATCACGCCACAGGTAAGTGCAATACATGACATCGCACACCGTTTGCCCCCACCCGTCGGATTCAAACGGACCGAGGTGTCGCCCGGAAGCTTTGCACACTACCTCCGGTACTTACCGCTTAAAGCCGTGGGCAGCCCGGTGCTGCTCTTCGATGGCACCCCGAAGGCACGTCGTGATGTCCACGCTGCAGTGGTGGATATGCCCACGGGGAAGAAGGACCTGCATCAATGTGCCGACGCCATCATCCGGCTGAGGGCCGAATACCTGTTCGCCAATGACAGGCAGGAGGAGATCGCCTTCAACCTGACCAATGGCTTTCGGGTCCCGTGGTCGCGATGGCGCGATGGAGAGCGTGTCCGCGTGAATGGAAATACCACCACCTGGTACAGCACCGATGCAGTGGATGGTTCGCACGCGCAACTCCAGCGCTACCTCGAGTTCGTATTCATCTATGCCGGCACGCTCAGTTTATCCAAGGAACTTCAACCTGCGGCGGAACTTCCGATGGAGGCCGGCGACGTGTTCATCCAAGGGGGAAGCCCCGGCCACGCGGTACTGGTGCTGGATGTGGCCTACCACCCGAGCGGCCGTACCGCTTTCCTCCTGGGGCAGAGTTATATGCCGGCCCAGGACTTCCATGTGCTGAAGAACTTGAAGGGTATAGCCAACGGTGCATGGTACTTCCTGGATGAAGTAAGTCCCCTGGTCACACCGGAGTGGACCTTTGACTGGAGCGACCGTCGGCGTTGGGCCGTCGTGGGATGAGCCCCAATGGCGATCTTCGCCGGGCATGGTCGAACCGATCCGATACACAGGGCACCGGGGACCCATCTACTGTCTTGCGCAGGGACCGGCACCAGGCACATTCCTCAGCGCCAGTGGCGATGGCCGGGTGGTGCTTTGGCACACCGACAGGCCGGAAGCAGGCGAGGTGCTGGTGAACGTCACCTTTGCCGTCTTCAGCTTGTGCCTGTTGGCGGGAACAGGTTTGCTGCTGATCGGTACGGAGGGCGGTGCCCTGCACGTGGTTGATCTGGCATCGCGCCGTGAAGTGCGACTCTTCGAAGTGCACGAACGTGGCCTATTCCGCATGCTCGCCTTGCCCGATGAAAGGATCGTCTGCGCGGGCGGCGATGGAAGTTTGAGCATCTGGGCAACAGGCTCGAAGGGATCGCTGGGCTTTCAGCGACAGATCCCGGTGGTGGAGGAGAAACTGCGCGATCTGGCGCTATCGCCCGACGGATCGCAACTTGCCGTGGCCTGCGGCGATGGCACCGTGCGCGTGTTCGACACCACCTTGTTCAACGAATTGTTCACTTTGGATGCCCATCCGGCACCGATCGGAACGCCGATCGTCCAGGGCGCCAGCAGCGTGGCCTATCACCCCACCAAACCGGTGTTGCTCTCGGCAGGAAAGGACGGACACCTGCGCAGCTGGCGCACCGATGAAGACCATGCCCTGTTGCACGCGGCACCCATCCACAAGGGGACCGTCTATCGCATGGCGTTCAGCCCCGACGGCACACGCCTCGCCACGGCCGGTCGCGACAAATGCGCGAAGGTCTGGGATGCCGATACCTTGGAACCGCGTGCCCGCCTGGATCGCGCGGCAGGCGGCCATACGCACAGTGTGAACGACGTGCTCTGGTGCGATCGGCTGCTCCTGACCGCGAGCGATGACCGCCACATCCTGGCCTGGCCCCAACTGCCATGACGGAACCATGGTCACGTGCGGCATGGCTCGCCACGGCAGTGGTGCTTGTCTGGGTATCCTCGAACATCAATTGGGGTGGTGAACAGTGGCGTCATATCGTGCAGGCCGATGCCAAGGGATACCATGCCTATCTGCCCGCGATCCTCCTGTATGGCGATCCCAACCTGGGTTTCTTCACGGAGATCGAACAAGGGAAGTACTACAACGAGAACTTCTTCTACGACTACCGTTCGGCACACGACGGGCATACGGTGAACAAGTACTTCGCGGGCACCGCCGTGGCGCAACTACCCTTCTTCCTATTGGCACACGTCGCGGCATTGATCGGCCCGGCTGATGCCGACGGCTTCAGCAAGCCTTACAGCATCGGTGTGAACCTGGCGGCGATAGCATGGACCCTGCTCGGACTTTGGTGCACGATGCGCCTGCTCGCATCCTTCGGTGTGGAGGACCGGTGGCGTGCCTTCACCATCCTGGCTTTCGTCCTCGGCACCAACCTGTTCTACTATGCCGTGGTGGCACCCGGCATGAGCCATGCCTACAGCTTCGGCGCGTGCACGGCTTTCCTGTTGTCCATGCGACAATGGAGCCTGCAGGGTCGCACGCAGGACCTGATCGTGGCAGGGCTCCTTCTCGGGCTCATCGTATTGATCCGGCCTGTGAACGCTCTGGTGGTGTTCGCCCTGCCCGTGGTATGGGAACGTCCTTTGGATGTACTGGCACAACTCGTGAAGCGGCCGATCCCCACCCTGTCCGCCGGCATCGTCGCCCTGCTGATCGCAGGAGTTCAACCCCTGTATTACAAGGTGGCCACGGGTAGTTGGTTCGTGTATAGTTATGGTGAAGAAGGTTTCCGCTGGCACGACCCCCATTTCCTGGACATCCTTTTCAGTTATCGCAAAGGGCTCTTTGTCTATGCCCCGTTGCTCCTGCTGGCATGTGGCGGCCTGTGGTTCATGTGGGAACGCTCCCGTACGCAGGTCATCTCCTGGTTGCTGTTCATCGTTGCGCTTACCTACGTGCTCGGCAGTTGGTGGAACTGGTGGTATGGCGGCAGTTTCGGAAGCCGGGTCTACGTGGAGTATCTGTTCCTTTTCGCCCTGCCATTCGCGCTGGCATTGCAGTGGCTTGGTGGTCGCATGCGCAAGGCCTACATCGCGCTGTCGGTCATCCTGGTGCTGGTCTGCCAGATCCAGATCTACCAGATGCGCTATTCACGGATCCATTGGGATGGCATGGACCGGGAACAGTACTGGGATGTTTTCCTGCGCATCGATCGCCTGTTCTGAGCGCGGCCTGAGCGCTGCCTGCGCCCGGCTACCTTTGCTGGCATGAGCCTTTCGTCGGTCTTGTTGGAGGAAGCGGTGGACCAGCTGGCCACCCTGCCGGGTATCGGCAGGCGCACCGCCATGCGACTCGCACTGGACCTGTTGCGACGCGAACCGCAGGAGGTATACCGTTTCGCCGATGCCGTGCGCGCCCTGCGCGAAAAGGTGCGCTACTGCTCGGAATGCTGCAATATCAGCGATCAACCCAAGTGCCGCATCTGCAGCGATCCCGCGCGCGACGCATCCCTGATCTGCGTGGTGGAGGACATCCGCGACGTGATCGCCTTGGAAAATACGCGCCAATACAAGGGGATGTACCATGTGCTGGCCGGGGTGATCAGCCCCATGGATGGCATCGGACCCGATGAGCTCAACACCAAGGAGCTGTTCCAGCGCCTGGAGAACGGCGGTGTAAAGGAGGTGGTACTGGCCCTGGGTGCCACCATCGAAGGCGATACCACCGCGTTCTATCTCAACCGGCGCTTTCAGACCCACCACGTCCTGGTCACCACGATCGCCCGGGGGATCAGCATCGGTGGCGACCTGGAGCATGCCGACGAACTGACGCTGGGGCGAAGCATCGCCGACCGCAAGCCTTACGCGGTCTAACAGAGTACGGTCAATAAGTCGGATGGTGTGGTTTTCCCATACCTGCTATCTTCCGCCCTGCTCACTTTGATGTTCCTATCGATCAAGCACTTGGATCCACCCCAGTTGATGAAAAATATTCATCCAGCATCGACTGGGGATCGAATGCATCCCCCTTCCGCCGTGCAACGCAGACAGCCGGTTGGATCGTCCCCACAAACAAGCTATCGGCTCTCCGCCATTTGAACCTCAGCACGAAATGACCAGGACGTTGATCGTGATCGCGTTGTTCGTAACGGTATCGCACCAGGCTTATTCCCAATGTCAGATCATCACTACCGCGTCGCAGACCACCATAACCTGTGGATCCTGTGTCACGCTTTCGGCCTTTGGCAACGGAACAGGCAATGTGGCCTTCACGGAGGATTTCGACACTGGCGCACCAGTGGGCTGGCAGTTCACCCAAAGTGCCCAGTTCAATAATCCCTGCTCCCCTGGCAATGGAACTCCACATCTGTGGATGGGGCCGGGTTCGCTCAATCCCCGCACCATGGTGACACTCCCACTTGACCTGTCCCTCGGGGGTAACATCTGCTTCGATATGCTGTTCGCCGTCCAAGGCCAGCCTTCGCCCTGTGAAGGCCCCGATGAACCGCAGGAGGGTGTCTACCTGGATTACTCGATCGATGGTGGTGCCACGTGGGTCACCATCAACTACTTCAACCCCAATGGTGGCAACGACCCCATGCTCACCAACTGGAACACCTGGTGCTTCACTATTCCACTGGCCGCGGCCACACCGAACACCATGATCCGCTGGCACCAGGACGATGTGAGCGACGACATCTATGACCACTGGGGCATCGATGGTATCGAGATCACCCTCAACGACCCGAACTTCGGGATCAGCTGGCCGCATGATGGGTATGCCTACGGCCTGGGCAATGGTGGTGGCGAGAACCCTACACCGGTCTGTCCGCTGGTCACCACCACCTACGAGGTGGTCATCACCGATGGGGTCACGACCTGTACGGATGAGATCACGATCACGGTCGTCGACCCGGTGATCATCATGACCGCCGGTACCGACTCGACCATCTGCCCCGGGGAATGCGTGACCTTGGATGGCGATGCCTACCACCAGGTCAGTCCTGCCAGTACGCCGACCTATGAGAACAACGAGTTCAATGCAGTGCTGAGCGGTTCCGCCAGTGTGAACATCAATGTACAGGGGCTGAACATGGGCTCCCTGACGGACGGATCGATCACGCAGGTGTGCATCAATAGCTTCAACTTTGCGGGCACCTCCATCTGCCTCGACTTCGGTGGCTGCCCCTGCAATGGTGGTACTGTAGCCTTCGGTCAGCAATGCGACCTGACACCAGGCAGTTTCACCGTTACCCTGAATGCTCCCGATGGTTGCGGCAGTATCGTGTTGGTGCCCGCGGGGGTGGCCACGGGCAACTACAACAACACCTGCTTCGTGCCGGTCGGCGGGGCTCCTTTTGCTCCACCCTTCCCCAGCGGTGGATCATGGGATCCGGCAGAGCCGATGACGGACCTCAACGGGTGCGACCCGAACGGTGTATGGACCCTGAGCTACGACGCTCCGGGATTGGGCCTCGGTATCGGCATCCTCCAGGGTTGGAACATTTCCTTCGATGACCCGGAGATCATCGGACCCGTCATCTTCAGTTGGTCGCCCACCACGAACATGACGGACGACGACACGTTCACCCCCACGGTTTGTCCGGATGCGACCACGACCTACACACTAACGGCCACCAACCAGGTGGGTTGTGCAACCTTCGATAGTGATGTCACCATCACCATCGGTTCGTGCTGCGACCTGCAGATCACCGATGTCATCTCGACCCAGCCGGGTTGTTCTGGTAATGATGGAAGCATCACCATTGATGGGATCAGCGGTGAAACCACGGGTGTCACCTACTCCCTGGATGGAGGACCCGCACAAGCCACGGCCACCTTCGATGGCCTGGCACCGGGCACGTACACGGTGACCGTGAACGACGACAACCAGTGCCCCGTGAATGTCACCGTGGTGCTGGACCAGGCGGACGGTCCGATGATCACCGAGGTGAATACGACAGCCCCGGGCTGTGGCGTGGACAATGGCACCATCACCGTGACCGCCAGCGGTGTGGGACTTGAGTACAGTGCGGACGGAGGCACAACGTCCCAGCCGGACCCGCTGCTTGCGAACCTGGGCGTTGGAACCTACACGGTGGTCGTGATCGATGCACTGGGTTGCACATCCGACACGCTCATTACGCTCAATTCGACCGCAGGGCCCGATATCCAGAGCATTGACATCTTACAGACAACGTGTGGCGAGGACAATGGCGGGCTCACGATAACCGCCGTGGGTCAGGCTCCCTTGAGCTACAGCCTGGACGGTGGAGCTACCCAACTTACCGATCCCGTTTTCCTTGATCTGGCGGCCGGCAATTACACGGTAACAGTGACGGATGCGGACAACTGCATTGCGGTCCTGGATGCCGACATTGCCCTATCCTTCGCACCGACCCTCGATGACCTTTCATCGACCGACCCGTCCTGCGGGGTGGACGATGGAACCATCACGGTGACCGCCACAGGTCCCGGCATCCAGTATAGTATAGATGGTGGTCTGAGCTATCAGCCCGGGAACATCTTCACCGGACTGGGAAGCGGTGCTTTCGGTATCACCATCCTCGATGTCGATGGATGCACGGCCCAAGGCAACACCACGCTCAATTCGATCGATGGGCCTGTGATCACTGACGCGACCACGGCGGAAAGCAACTGTGGCCAATCCACCGGCACCATCACGATCACCGCCACGGGTACCGATCTCGTTTTCAGCGCCGACAACGGTACAAGCTTCCAAGCTGGCAATGCGTTCGGTGGTTTGGCCGCCGGGTCCTATGACCTGGTGGTCCAGGACATCCTGGGATGCGAGGCGTATTTGACGGTGGTCGTAACGGAAACGGAACAGCCCGTGATCCAGTCGGTGTTGATCACCGACCCGGCCTGCGGCCTGGCCAATGGCCAGATCACGGTCGATGCAACAGGCCCCGCGGTATCGTACAGCCTGGATGGAGGAGCCACACCTCAACCCGCGAACGTTTTCACCGGACTGGCACCGGGCAATTACACCGTCACTGTTACATCCTATGGATGTTCTGTGGATGCACCCGCCTTGTTGAACGCCAGCGTGGGACCACAGATCCAATCGGTACTGACCATTGAGCCCGCATGCCAAGGGAACGCTGACGGTGAACTGATCGTGACGGCCATCGGCACCGACCCCTTGCAGTACAGCATTGATGGTGGCACCACTGCGCAAGCCGGTGCGCAGTTCTCCGGGCTCGTGGCAGGCACCTATGCCGTGGTCGTCACGGATGCGGGCGGTTGCACCAGCGAACAGGGAACGGTATTGAATGAACCCGACGTGCTCACTCTATCCTTGGTGGCCAACGATCCCGCATGTTCAGGTGAATGCACCGGGTCGGCACTGGCGCTTGCGGAAGGCGGCACCACTACCTCGGAATATAACCACCTTTGGAGCGGAGGCATCGCGGATCCCGCATCGGCCCTTGCCATCGACCTGTGTCCCGGCACATACGCCCTGACCGTCCTGGACGACAATGGATGCAGCGTGGTTGCAACGTTCACGCTCATCGACCCACCCCTATTCGTGGTGGATACGGTATACGCCGTTGGAGAGAGTTGCCCTGAATTCTGTGACGGTTCGGTCCTGGTCTTGGCGACCGATGCTGCTTCCTATCAACTGGGCAACGTTGCCCCGCAAGGGATACCGCTCTTTTCGAACGTCTGTCCGGGAACGTGGACGATGACGGTAACGGACCAGTCGGGCTGCACGGCACAGGCCTCAGTGGTCGTGGAACCGGGTTCTCCGGTGGTCTCGGCATTCACCACGGAGCCCCTGGTGGCGTCATCCCTTGTGCCCTATTTCACCTTCACCAACCTTTCCCAGGGTGCCGATTCCTTCTTATGGTCATTCGGATCCGAAGGCAATTCCGTGGAGATCGACCCGAGCTTCACCTTCCCCGAAGCCGCGGGTGAGTACGACGTCTGCCTGATCGCCTCCAATGTCGCAGGATGCGAGGATATAAGTTGCACCAGGGTGGTGGTGGCGCTCGATTTCGCGGTCCATGTCCCGAACGCTTTCAGCCCGGATGGCGATGGGCTCAACGACGTGTTCCAGGTGGTCGGCGACCCCTCGCTCAATGACAATTTCAGATTGGAGATCTTCAACCGATGGGGCGAGCTGATCTACACCTCGCTGGACATTACGCAGGGATGGAATGGCGGCGGCCAGATGCAGGGTGTATACGTGTGGCAATTGGCGGTGAAGGAACCGCTGTCGGCGGAGATCAAGTCCTTCCGGGGCCATGTGACGTTGATCCGGTGACGGATCACCCATCGGCCTGAGCGATCCATACCGATATTCGCACCGCAACGACCGCGGTATGAAGCTGTCCGTCATCATCGTCAACTACAATGTCCGGGCCTACCTGGAGCAATGCCTGCGCACGGTCTTCACCGCGTTGGAGGGGATGCCGAGCGAGGTGTTCGTGGTGGATAATCTGAGCACCGACGGCAGCGTGGAGATGGTGCGCGAAAAATTCCCAGGAGTGGAATTGATCGCCAATCAGGAGAATGTGGGCTTCTCGCGCGCGAACAACCAGGCCATCCGGATCGCAAAGGGGGAATATGTCGTCCTGTTGAATCCGGACACGGTGGTGGGCGAGGATGTGTTCCACAAGGTGATCGGTTTCATGGACAGCCATCCCAAGGCCGGCGGACTGGGTGTGAAGATGATCGATGGCACGGGCCGCTTCCTACCCGAAAGCAAACGAGGCCTGCCCACCCCGCAAGTCGCCTTCTTCAAGATCATCGGACTCACCCGCCTTTTCCCGCGCAGCAAGGTCTTCGGTCGTTATCACCTGGGACATTTGCCCGAAAATGAAACGGCCCGCATCGAGATCCTTTCGGGAGCCTGCATGTTCCTGCGCCAACGTACCCTGGACCAGGTGGGACTGTTGGACGAAAGCTTCTTCATGTACGGGGAGGACATCGATCTGAGCTATCGCATCACCCTCGGCGGGCATGAGAACTGGTACTTCCCGGAAGCAAGGATCATTCACTACAAAGGGGAGAGTACGAAGAAGAGCAGTGTGAACTACGTCTTCGTGTTCTACAACGCCATGGCCATTTTCGCCCAGAAGCATTTCACCCGGCGCAGTGCTGGCATCTTCCCCATGTTGATCAATGGCAGCATCTACTTGAGCGCCGCGGGGGCCATCGCCGTGCGCTTCCTGGACCGCACCTTGCTCCCCATCCTGGACCTGCTCATGGTGGGGATCGTGCTTGCGCTTTCGCCGATGGCACCCGTGCGCTGGCCCATGGCGCAAACCGTGGGCATGGACGTGCTGATCGGGGTCGGCGTGGTGGGCTGGGTGGCGCTGTTCGGCGCTTACGACAGGCCATTGCGCACCTTCGCTCCACTCTCGGCGCTCACGGCATTGCTTGTTCTGGGGACCATGCTGTGGTGGGCCATGGGCGGCACGCTAAAAGATCTGCGTACCATCGCCCTACCCGTGATCTATGCAGGAGCGGGTATGTACCTGCTCCGCTTCATTCTGCAGGTGCTGGGCATCAAGGACTACGGAATGCGCCGCCGCGAACGCGAAAGAGTGCTGGCGGTGGGTTCCCCGGATGAGTCGCGGCATGCATTGGCACTGCTATGGCAAACCCATTACGGTCTGGGATGGACAGGTACCACAGCGCCGGAAGAGGTGCTGTCCACATCGGATAACCTCCGCAGAAGGATACGAAAGCATCGCGTGGGGGAGATCGTGTTCTGTGCCCGGGACCTTCCCTGGCGTATCATGATCGAACGCATGGAGGAGCTTCGCGATACCGGGGTGGTGTTCAAGATCGCCCAACCTGCGCGCGAGTTCATCATCGGGCCCAGCAGTATCGAAAGCCTGCAGGACCTCTACCTGTTGGACGACCATAACCTGGGAAGTTCGGTGGCCCGTAGAACCAAACGGATCCTCGATGTGACCGTATCCTCGCTCTTCCTGTTGTTCTTCCCATTGTTCGCCCTATGCGTTGCTTCACCCTTTGAACGGGCGCGAAATGCCATGCAGGTGTTGCGCGGAACCCGGAGTTGGGTGGGGTACCACCTGCCCTTGCCACGGGGGATCCGTTTACCGGTGATACTTCCAGGCGTATTCGATCCCGTGCCCGCTGGCACCGACGCGGCCGACCAACTCTCGCTCGCCCGGGTGAACGCTACCTACGCCAAGGATTACAGCCCATGGGAAGACCTGCTCGTGGTACTGCAGGGAATGCGCGGAAAGGCAACGAGCTGAAGGGCTGCGCTTCACGCCCCCTTCGTTACCTTTGGCCGGACCCATCAGTGGGCCTTACATCATGTCCCAGATCGAGATATTGCTGCCCAAGATGGGCGAAAGTGTTGCCGAGGCCACCATCATCAAATGGTTGAAGAACGAAGGCGACCGTGTGGAGGCCGATGAGCCGATCGTGGAGATCGCCACCGACAAGGTCGACAGTGAGGTACCGGCCCCTGAGTCCGGGGTCCTGAGCAAACGCATGGTGAACGAAGGCGATGTGGTGAAGGTGGGGCAGGCCATTGCCGTGATCGGCAGTGAGGCCACGACCGACGCGCCCGGGCCTGTACCTGCAGCGGCTCCGAAAAGCGCACCCGCACCATCCATGTCCGCTCCCTCGGGCAACGGTAATGGTCATCCCGCACAACACGCATCCGTTTCGGCAGCAGCCATGGGAACGCCCGTTGCACGTACCGGACCCACAGGAAAATTCTACAGTCCGTTGGTGCGCAACATTGCGAAGAGCGAGGGGCTTTCACTACAGGAATTGGAGACCATCGAAGGGTCCGGACAGGGTGGCCGTGTCACGAAGAGGGACATCCTGGACTACCTGCCGCAACGCGATGGAGCAAGGGATCAGCGAACGAACGCACCGGAGCAGGAAAAGGTGACGCCACCACAGCCACAGAAGCCTGCTGCGGCACCCGCGGTTTCGGCCGCTCCTGGTGACGAGATCATTGAGATGGACAGGATGCGCAGGCTCATCGCCGATCATATGGTGATGAGCAAACACACCAGTCCACACGTGACCAGCTTCGTGGAGGCCGATGTGACCAACCTGTGGTTATGGCGCGAGAAGATCAAAAAGGCATTTGAACAACGCGAAGGCGAGAAGCTCACCTTCACACCGGTGTTCATCATGGCGATCGTGCAGGCCATCAAGGAAATGCCCATGGTGAACGTGCAGGTCGATGGCTACACCATCATCCGCAAGCGGGATATCAACATCGGCATGGCGGCGGCCATGCCCAATGGGAACCTGATCGTACCGGTGATCAAGAACGCGGACCAGTATAACCTGACCGGCCTTGCCAAGCGGGTGAACGACCTGGCCAACCGCGCTCGCCTGGGCAAGCTGTTGCCCGACGAGGTGAGCGGCGGCACCTATACAGTGACCAACGTGGGCACCTTCGGCAATGTGCTCGGAACACCGGTGATCAATCAACCGCAAGTGGCGATCATGGCCACGGGCGCCATTCGCAAGATGCCCGCCGTTCTGGAAACACCGACCGGGGATGTGATCGCCATCCGGCATCGCATGTTCCTGTCCCATTCCTATGACCATCGCGTGGTGGATGGTGCGCTCGGTGGGCGTTTCGTGCGTCGCGTCGGTGACATCCTGGAAGCCTGGGAGGTCGATGCTCCATTCTAGGCCTCCACACCGGGCAACGGAATAATCCTACTTTTAGCCACCATACCGCTCCCTCGGGATCAAACCATCGAGTCCGCAATGAACTACGGCTACGTTTCACTTGGCATTATCGGCCTGTCCCTTTGGTCGGTTTCCCTTTCCGCACAGGGAAGCGGCACCTCCTTCAACTGGAAGTTCGAGGAAGGGAACAAGCTTATGGAGGAGAAGCTGTTCAATCAAGCAGCCGAGATCTGGAAGGAATTGACCGAGAAGGATGCCGGCAATGCGAACTTGAACTACAAGTTGGGCCTGGCCTATTTCAGTTCATACAACAACAAGAGCAAGGCCCTGCCCTACCTGGAACGGGCTTCGATCCTACGCGTGCCCGGATCCACCGGGAGCTTCAACACCGCCGGTTACGACCCCTTCGACAACAAGGAGCGCAATGCACCGGTGGAAGTGGACTACTATCTGGGTCGCTCCTACCACCTTCAGAACGAATTCGACAAGGCGGACCAGTTCTACCAGAAATTCATGGACCAGGTGGACCCCCGCCATGCCTTCTGGGATCGCACAAAGCGCGGCAAGGAGCAGACCGCCAATGCCCGTGAACTGATGCTCACCCCACTCGCTTACGAGGTGTTCAACGCCGGCGAAGTGATCAACAGCGAACACCCCGATTTCAGCCCCGTGCTATCGGTGGACGGTAATGCGCTCTTCTTCACCTCGCGGAGGATCCGATCGGACAGTTCGAACCTCAACCTCTTCGACCCCATTGCCGGCATTCCTTACGAGAACATCTACGTAAGCTACAAGGATCGTGAAGGTGTTTGGCAGGAACCTGAATTGCTGAACATCAACCCTGCCGGGGCCGGCCACCTCGCCACACTGAACGTTTCGGCCGATGGCCAGACCCTCTTCGTCTACAAGGCCGATGGAGGTGACGGCGGCATTTACGAAAGCAAACTGGTGGGTGAGGTGTGGAGCGAACCCGTACTGATGAGCTCGGACATCAATACCAAGGCATGGGAAACGCACGGTGCGCTTTCCGCCGATGGGAACACGTTCTTCTTCACCAGCGACAGGGCCGAAGGATATGGCAGCCGGGACATCTATCGCGTGGTGCGCCTCCCGGACGGGCAGTGGAGCAAGGCCCAGAACCTGGGTCCCGTGGTGAACACCAAGTATGATGAGGACGGCGTGTTCATCCACCCCAATGGACGCACGCTTTACTTCAGTTCCGTCGGCCACAATTCCATGGGCGGCTTCGACATCTTCATGACCGAGATGATGGACGATGGCAGCTGGTCGCACCCCAAGAACCTGGGCTATCCTTTGAATACCGCCGATGACGATGTGTTCTTCATCACCACGGCCGATGGTCGCCGGGGCTACTTCAGCTCGGACCAGATCGGAGGCATGGGCGAGAAGGATATCTATTTCGTTGACCTGCCTGTTGAAATGGAATCCGAGGGGCTCACCGTGCTCAAGGGTTACATCATACCTGCTCCCGGTGAAACCCTCCCCCCTTCCACCATCCTCTATGTGACGGACAAGACCACCGGCGAGGTGAAGTCCTACAAGCCCCGCCAGCGCGATGGGGTATATGTCGCCATTCTTCCCCCCTGCCGCGAATACAATCTGGACTACCGCGTGAACGACGTCACCGTGCACAGCGAGGACATCTTCGTGGAGTGCGAAACGGCCTACCAGGAGATCAACAAGGAGATCTACCTCAACCCCTTGTCGCTCGGTGGTGCTGCCAGCATCGCCGACCTACCGAAGGGATCGCCCCCCGGTGCCAAGGAGACCGGTATTCCAGTGGATGCCACACGGATCGGCGCACCTGACCCTCGCGTCTCGGAGCAGGTGGCTACTGTTCCCGCCCCCCTCACTGATGCTGAGAAAAAGGAGGCCGGAGTGGTTCACGTGACCCCCGATGGCAGCTATGCCGATGAATACGCGAAGTTCTATGCCTACAATGCCAAGGATATCGAGCCAGGGGATGCCCGCTGGAACCAGTTCCTGGATGTGGTGGTGGGACTGATCGACAAGAACGGATCGGCCCGGGTGGTGATCGAGGCCAGTGCCTCGAAAGTACCCACCCGCACATACGGCACCAACGACAACCTGAGCCGCCAGCGGATGGAGGATGCACGCAAGCGACTGGTGGATGCCGTGAAGGCACGTGGCAAGAGCGCCGATGGACTGATGCTCGAAGCCGTGAACAGCCTCGTTTCCGGACCCCGTTATGCCGGCGACTACCAGAACACGGACAAGTACGGCAAATACCAATACGTGAAGCTCAAGGTGCGCTGACCCACACCTTTGTGAAGAACTTGCAGGACCCCGGCCATGTGCCGGGGTCCTGCATTTCAGACCTTCGCACCATGGAATTGCGACTGGAACGCCCATTGGCCATCTTCGACCTGGAGACCACCGGCATACGCATCGGTCATGATCGCATCGTGCAGATCGGGGTGGTGCGCCTTCTGCCCGATGGTCAACGCCAACGATACAACACACTGGTAAGGCCGGGGATCCCCATCCCGGCCGAGGCGACTGCCGTGCATGGCATCACCGATGAAATGGTGGCCCATGCCCCTCCCTTGGAAGCCGTGGCCGGGGAACTTCTGACTTGGCTCACACAATGCGATCTGGGTGGCTTCAACTGCCTGCGTTTCGATGTGCCTTTCCTCGCCGAGGAATTACACCGCGTGGGCGTTGCGTGGGACCATACTGCTTTGCGTGTGGTGGACGTGCAACGCATCTACCACCAGATGGAACCGCGCAACCTGGGCGCCGCATTGAGGTTCTATTGTGGACGTGAACACGATGGTGCACATGATGCGCTCGCCGATGTGGAAGCCACCGCCGACGTCCTGCTCGCACAACTGCAACGTTACCCGGACCAGTTGCAAGGGACCGTGGACTTCCTTGGCGAACTGAGCGGTGACCGGAAGCGCAGCCCGGACGCGGCAGGCAAGCTCTCCTTCAATGATCACGGCAACATCTGTCTCGCATTCGGCAAATACAAAGGCTGGACGCTGGAGAACATCGGACGCAACGACCCCGGCTACATGCAGTGGCTGATGACCAAGGCCGACTTGCCGGGAAGCACGCTGGCCATGATGCGCAATGCCTTGGCAGAGCTTAGTGCTTGAAAGGGTCCGTTGGCGTTCCATGTTGGACGTGGGACGTTGCAATTGAGGATCGTCCATCGGGCTGATCAACGCATCCCGACCATCAACCACCAACTGCCTCAACCGCCCAACCCCTCAACCCCTCAACTCTACAACTCCACAGCTCCACAATGAAGATCATCTGCATCGGCCGCAACTACGGCGAGCACGCCAGGGAGCTCGGCAATGCCGTGCCCGATGAACCGGTCATCTTCCTCAAACCCACCAGCGCGTTCATCCCGAAGGATGGTCCCATCCATCTCCCGACGTTCAGCAACGATGTCCACCACGAACTGGAGCTGGTGTATCGCATCGCGCACCGCAACGGAAAAGCGGTTGCCGCGCAGGTCTCCATCGGCTTGGACCTCACCGCCCGCGATCTACAACAGGACCTCAAGGCAAGGGGGCTGCCTTGGGAAAAGGCCAAGGCTTTCGATGGATCCGCCTATGTTGCCGACGCCTTCCTCGACCTGGCCTCCTTCCCCACCGGCCACCACATCGAGTTCATGTTGAAGAAGAACGGCCAGGTGGTACAAAGCGGGCACAGCGGCCAGATGATCTTTGATGTGGATACGCTCATCGCCCACGTGGAGCGCTACATGCGCCTAGAGAACGGCGACCTGCTGTTCACCGGCACCCCGGCAGGCGTGGGGCCATTGAAGGCCGGTGATAAGCTGGAGGGCTACCTCACCGGTGAGTTATGTTTTGAGCTGGGCGTGGAGGTATAAAAAACAGGCCCCTCGATACCGGCATCGCGAGCGGCAAAACGCTGCGACACATGGTCCCTGTTGCTCCAACGGACAACCGGAGTCCATCTCTTTCCACACCTCTCGGATAAGGGTCGGACACCTGGCCAGATAGGGCTTCTGTAACTTCGATCTGTGCCCTTCCCGCTCGATATACACGACCACACCGCCTCGCTCTTATGCCCCAATGCTATCAAGAGCAAGCCAAGAGCGAACCTGGGATCCATTCGTGAAGGCAATATTCAGGAAAGCTCTTTGCAGAGCCGAGTGCATAGCGCTTTACGGCACAAAGACATCCTGAGCGATCATGGGACCTACGCAGCCGAAGCTGGGAGAATTGTCCAAGCGGACCATACACATGATACGCCCCATGAGTTCAAGCATATACACAGGAGGAATGAACCTGAGCTTTCCTCGCCTATTGCAAGGCCACCAGTGGGTGAAGTGGTGTTATCCGTTCTGCGCAATTCGACTCTGGCACTCCTATTTTCCTGCGTGGCCGGATCATGGTCCTGTGACGTATATGCTCAAGTAAGGTTGGTGTTGGGAGGAAGCCTCACATGGGAGGAGCCCCAAATGGAACGCATTGCAGGTACGCCTTTCAAAACGAAGCCTGCAGTAGGATTCTCATTGGACCCGGGCTTGTCCTACATGCACAAAGACCGCTTCGGTCTGAACGTCAACGCAGGTTTGGTCTACAATGGGAACTTCTACAGGCGTGATTCCGTGAAATACCGGTTGCATCATATCACCCAGCGCCTCGAACTACAACCCTTTTGGCTCGTCCCTTTGGGCTATCAGCAGGCCCTCCGGATAGGACTAGGCATGGGGCGCAGCTATCAGGGTGCCGGATCGTTCGATCACCAAGAGGGCGAATTCAAGGCATATGCTTGGGCCGAGCGAACGTCAAGGCCCTATTGGGCCCCGGAGCTGGGTTACATGGTAAAGATGGGCGGCCTATGGGATGAGATCGGATTCCGATTCGTTCGGCATGTCGGCCGCGACCCATTGTCGCGCACACTCCTTTCCCTGGGTCCGGATACGAGTCTCGCGAGCACGGTACATGATCATTTCGCGATCGTACTGCGAGCCCACTTCAACCCGCCCAAATCTCGTCTACCGCGCTTCACCATGAACGATACTTCCTACGCATCACGGATGACCGACACACTTACCACCATCCGCGTCAGTGAACGGCGGATCGTGCTGCGGTTCTGGGATGATAGCGAGGAGGATGGGGACGTTATCAGCATCCTTCTGAACGGGGAGCCGATCCTGGTGGCGGAGGAACTGACACGCAAACGCAAGAAGATACGGGCAGACCTGGAGCGCGGGGAGAACATCCTGCTAATTGTGGCCGAGAACGAGGGACGCATACCGCCCAATACCGTACGTGTTCAAGTGTCCACTGGTGCCGGATGGAAGAACCTGCTGGTGAAGACCTCGCTCCAGAAGAACCAGGCCGTCCGCATCGAGCGCTTGATCGTTCCACGCTGGGGCTGGCCTGCCAGGTAGATCAAGCGAATGCTGAACGCATATGAGTGCGATGAAGGCTCCTGAGCCACTGGAAACCCTATGTAATGAAGGACCGCAACGCACAGGTGCCTAGCGCTTCACGACAAGGTCATTCGTACGTGACCGACCGGGGCACCCGAGCGATCGGCATTATTTTGCATCGCCATCATCGGCTTTCCCGACCGCTGTGCCGCTCCATTGGTTCCACCGCTTCGTCCTCCACGACCTTCTCATGGGCTGCGACCAATGGACGCGTTCCGCTCGCTTAATGCTGCTGCTAGGGGCCTTTACCGCCATTGTTCAAGGTATGGCGCAGGCCCCGATCATCCGGGTGCAGGACAACGAGGAGGGCTGGCATGAGGTGAACCAACGGCGGCAGGTCATTGAGGAGGCCCTGGTCAATGGCGAACATGGCCTTGTGGTACAGGCATTGGACGGCCAAGTAGTCAAGGTGAGATTCAGCGGCCGCAAGGACACCATTCCCCTTTTCAGTGATCAGGAGCGCGCCCTGATGCTCTTTCGCATGGGTGCCTACCAGCGCGTGCTGGACGACCTGGACCAAGGCAGACACTACTTCTCGGGCCAGGGGCGCAACAGACGTTGGATCAGCAACCTTATCTCCGGCGGCCTGAGCGACGTTTGGTTGAACTGGTCACCGGAGGTTTTGGAGAACGAGGCACAGGCCATTCCGAACCCCTATGAGCGTGAGTTCCTCCAGCTGTACTGGATGATGATGCTGAATGACCTGTATATCCCCAAGGGCTCGAAGCATACGCTGGCCAATGCGGTGTTCGATCCGACCGTGATACAGCAGCGGGTGGAAGCCCTTCTGGCGGATGTACCGGACCATCCCCATGGGGACTTCCTACGAAGGGGGAAGTTCCACGGACGGTATGAGCTCAGTGACTGGGGCATGGACTTTTCCATGATAGCAGGACCCTGTATTCCTAGCCGTCCCTCCAATGAGCTCTTCTTCGGTGGGTCGAACTTCTCCTTCGGTTTGGCTGGCACATACCGCAGGTGGATATTGACAGCAGATGTGCTCAATATTTCCTCGAGGCTCCGCAAGACGTGGAGCACGGGCACCATCGTGTTGGACCAAGGGAAGCACGTGAGGATGACCATGCTCGGAGGGTCGTTCGGTCACGTA